>NZ_WTKT01000068.1:0-511 GCF_011378685.1 Pseudoalteromonas sp. C8 | reverse complement strand
CGCTACACCGAGGAGTTATTAAATGATGCTATACGCTAATTCGTTTAATGCCATCTAACAATTTAACTTGATTGAAGTTTATTAATAGCCCGGTTTTAATACCAGACAACTTTAAATATGTAATTAGTTGAGCGGAGTGGATTGGTAGTAGTTTATCAACAGCCTTCAATTCTATGATTAATTCACCTGGTATTAAAATATCTAGCCGGTAACCAGCATCTATTGCTCTACCTTTATAATTTATTGGAAGAAGTACTTGGTTTTTAACTAGTAAGCCTGCATCGTGAAGCTCATACATAAAACAGCGTTCATAGGTAGACTCTAGGAGCCCAGGCCCCAGTGCTCGATGCACTTCTATTGCGCAACCAATTACTTTTTTAGTTAATAAGTCTTCCATAACTACCTTTTAATTTAGTATTGAAGCTATTTGTATTAATTCAGTAGATATAGATTAACTATTTGTTTTTAGCAATTTTTACTGTTACGAGGTTTTAAAATCTAACTTAGCAAA
>NZ_WTKT01000067.1:0-524 GCF_011378685.1 Pseudoalteromonas sp. C8 | reverse complement strand
GTTGAAGTCACTGTGACCGCGAACGATGCAGCAGGTCATACCGACAGTGCAACCACAACGATTAACATTGATACAACCGTTCCAGACGTGACGGTTGATGACTTAACAACCAACGACAGCACACCGGTATTCACCGGTACGATTGACGATCCAACGGCGGTGGTGACAGTGACCATTGCGGGCACCGCGTATACTGCGGTGAACAACACCAACGGTACGTGGACATTAGACGACAGTACTATTCCTGCATTGAGTGAGGGGATACTGGACATCAGCGTGAGCGCAGCCGATGCCGCGGGTAATACTGATGATGCAACGGGTACCATTACTATTGACCTCACCGGTTTAAACGTAGGCATTGATGACCTAACGACTAACAGTCTGAGTCCTGAGCTAACCGGCTCTATCGATGATCCAGAGGCAACCGTGATCGTTACTATTGGTGACAATGATTACAACGCGACTAACAACGGAGATACCTGGACATTAGCGGCGGACACCTTAACTGGCTTGGTAGAAGGTGA
>NZ_WTKT01000065.1:0-529 GCF_011378685.1 Pseudoalteromonas sp. C8 | reverse complement strand
TCTGTCATAGTGTCTTCATCTGCAACAAAGTAACCTGGCCAGTTTTCCTCGCATGTTAAATATGTTCCCCACGGAGTGTAACCATTTCCACAATTATTAATGGTTCCACGAGTCTGATCGCCAGAAGCAGAAAAAGGGGTGACTAATGCTGATGTCATAGCTAAAGGACCGGAAATGTCCATTGGAGTTGATGCTGTAAAACGACGGTTATGAGTATCATCTTGAATTACCTGCCAGTTACCATCGATTAATTTGACTCGAATTACCGATATACCATGTGCATTAATTTCTTTTCGAACAAGCTCCGAGTCTCTTGGTGCATCAGTATAATGTAATGCACTTTTATCTATATATTCATGGTTGATGCATAAAAGTCCATCAGTTGAACTGCCATCAAGCGGGAAAAAACGCATACCATCGTGGTGCATTCCTACTGAATTTTCCTGATCTAATGCTGTATTAGTTCCATCATCCCGCCATTCATTTGCAAGGCTATTTATTGGTGTACCCCAAGGCGCTAAAATTTGAG
>NZ_WTKT01000064.1:0-409 GCF_011378685.1 Pseudoalteromonas sp. C8 | reverse complement strand
CGACGTACAGAAATGTTTTCGCCAATTTTAGCAACTAAAAGCTCACGCGCTTGTTCAACAGTTGTATCGTCGTATGCTAATGCGCTAAGCGCTTCGATAGAATCTACTTTGTTTGCAAGTGCGATATCAGCTACTTTTTCAGCAAATGCTAAGAAGCTTTTATCCATAGCAACGAAGTCTGTTTCACAGTTAACTTCGATGATTAATGCAGTAGTACCATCAGTTTTTGCAATAATTGCGCCTTCAGCAGCAATACGGCCTGCTTTTTTAGCTGCTTTGATTGCACCTGATTTACGCATGTTTTCAATAGCAAGCTCGATGTCGCCATCTGCTTCAACTAATGCTTTTTTACAATCCATCATACCCGCAGCTGTGCGGTCACGAAGTTCTTTAACTTGCTGAGCTGTAA
>NZ_WTKT01000063.1:0-618 GCF_011378685.1 Pseudoalteromonas sp. C8 | reverse complement strand
GAGGTATCAGAAGTGCGAATGTTGACATGAGTAACGATAAGGGGGGTGAAAAACCTCCCCGCCGGAAGACCAAGGGTTCCTGTCCAACGTTAATCGGGGCAGGGTGAGTCGACCCCTAAGGCGAGGCCGAAAGGCGTAGTCGATGGGAAACGGGTTAATATTCCCGTACCCTTTATTATTGCGATGGGAGGACGGAGAAGGCTAGGTGGGCCTGGCGATGGTTGTCCAGGTTCAAGTATGTAGGTGGGAGACTTAGGTAAATCCGGGTTTCTACTAACACTGAGATACGATGTCGAGGTACTAAGGTACTGAAGTCATTGATGCCATGCTTCCAGGAAAAGTCTCTAAGCTTCAGATAATAAAGGATCGTACCCCAAACCGACACAGGTGGTCAGGTAGAGAATACCAAGGCGCTTGAGAGAACTCGGGTAAAGGAACTAGGCAAAATGGTACCGTAACTTCGGGAGAAGGTACGCCTTTGGCGGTGATGAGACTTGCTCTCTAAGCTGCTAGAGGCCGAAGATACCAGATGGCTGCAACTGTTTATTAAAAACACAGCACTCTGCTAAATCGTAAGATGACGTATAGGGTGTGACGCCTGCCCGGTGCCGGAAGGTT
>NZ_WTKT01000062.1:0-662 GCF_011378685.1 Pseudoalteromonas sp. C8 | reverse complement strand
TTAGTGATCAACACCAACGGTTCATTTACCTTTACGCCAACCCTTAATTATAACGGCGCTGTTCCTGATACTACCTACGTTGTCAGTGACGGCGAAGGCGGCATTGATAGCGCGGTATTGAGCTTCAATGATGTTATTACGATAAATGATGCACCTGATGCAGTAGATGATGGTCCGGTTGAAGTAACCGAAGATACACCAGCCACAGGTAATGTTTTAACCAACGACAGTGACGCCGAAGGCGCAGCGCTAACGTTAACGCAATTTGTGATTGATGGTGATGCGACCATTTACAACGCAGGTGATACCGCGACATTAACGGGTGTGGGAACACTCATCATCAACGCTAATGGTAGTTACACCTTTACGCCAACCCCTGATTATAACGGACCTGTACCGAGTGCAACTTATACCGTCAGCGATGGAACAGGTGAAGCCAATGAAAGCAGTACAGCGGTCTTAAGTTTCACGGATGTTATCGCGGTTGATGATGCGCCAATTGCGGTTAACGATGGTCCATTTGATGTGACCGAAGATACGTCTTCAACAGGTAACGTATTAAACAATGATACCGATGCAGAGAATGATACCTTAAGTGTTGTTGAGTTTTTTGTTGACGGTGATGCCACGACTTATCTTGCCGGAACAACTGCGACAATCGC
>NZ_WTKT01000061.1:0-674 GCF_011378685.1 Pseudoalteromonas sp. C8 | reverse complement strand
AGGTGAATCACTTAATATTTCAGATAATGTACTTCTTGATATGTGCCCTTCTAGCTCACCTTCTGCATTTAAAACAGCTAAAGGATGCTCATTATCCAACATATCAGAAATAACAGATTCTAATAATGCATCACTTTGTACCGATGGTACGTCTTCAAACAGCTCGTCAGTAATCGCATTTTCATAATCACTTTTTTCAACATTTTCTAATGTCTCTTGTGTGATCATTCCCTGGTAGCCATCATCATTCACAACATAGCCGTAATCTTGCTTAGATCGACGCATTTGCGCGACAGCGTCACCAATATTCTCACTAGAGATACGACACATTTGTGGCTGCATTACCGTTTCAACTGTTAATGCACGTGCTCTATTAACATCTTTAACAAAAGCTTCAACGTAGTCATCTGCTGGATTTAATAATATATCAACAGGCGCACCTTGTTGAATTAATAACCCGTCACGTAAGATAGCGATTTTATCACCAATGCGTAACGCTTCATCTAAATCATGCGTAATGAATATAATTGTTTTATGCAGCTTTTCTTGTAGTTCAATTAATTGGTCCTGCATTTCACTTCGAATTAAAGGGTCCAAAGCAGAGAAAGCTTCATCCATTAACAGAATATCAGCATCGGTACATAAAGCTCTGGCTAAACCAACCCGTTGCTGCT
>NZ_WTKT01000060.1:0-504 GCF_011378685.1 Pseudoalteromonas sp. C8 | reverse complement strand
GGTCTGGGTTGTTTCCCTCTTCACGACGGACGTTAGCACCCGCCGTGTGTCTCCCGGATATTACTTTACGGTATTCGGAGTTTGCAAAGGGTTGGTAAGTCGGGATGACCCCCTAGCCTTAACAGTGCTCTACCCCCAACAGTGATACATGAGGCGCTACCTAAATAGCTTTCGAGGAGAACCAGCTATCTCTTGGTTTGATTGGCCTTTCACCCCCAGCCACAAGTCATCCCCTAATTTTTCAACANNNCGGTTTCAGGTTCTATTTCACTCCCCTCACAGGGGTTCTTTTCGCCTTTCCCTCACGGTACTGGTTCACTATCGGTCAATTAGGAGTATTTAGCCTTGGAGGATGGTCCCCCCATATTCAAACAGGATTTCTCGTGTCCCGTCTTACTCGTTTTCACTGTAAAGAAGTTTTTGTGTACGGGACTATCACCCTGTACCGTGGCACTTTCCAGAGCCTTCCACTAACTTTTAAACAGCTTAAGGGCTGTTCCGATT
>NZ_WTKT01000006.1:0-226679 GCF_011378685.1 Pseudoalteromonas sp. C8 | reverse complement strand
TTAAAATCTAACTTAGCAAAAAAGCCAGCTCTAACAGTTACACCGACGAGTAATTGGATCTTCTTTTTCACTCTCGGTGAGCTCTGTGTTCTCTGTGGTGATAACAATGTCTTAATCACTTTATAAAAACAAATCTACCACCGAGGGCACAGAGGCGCTGCGCACTACACCGAGGAGTTATTTGATCTTCTCCTTCACTTCTCTGTGTTCTCTGTGGTGATAATAGTCTCTAAATCACTTTCGTTGTATATTTAAAAACAAATCTACCACCGAGGGCACAGAGGCGCTTCGCGCTACACCGAGGAGTTATTAGCTCTTCTCCTTCACTTCTCTGTGCACTCTGTGTTCTCTGTGGTGATAACAATGTCTTAATCACTTTTAAAAACAATCTACCACCGAGAACGCCGAGGCGCTTCGCGCTACACCGAGGAGTTATAAAATCTTTACGTCATCATGATGATACATATAGAATACGCCCATAAAAAAGCTTTATGAAAAAGGAGTCTGTAGTACTTCTGTTCATACATAAAAAATATAATTGAACGTAAAGGGAGATACCGTGAAAATATTGGAAGTGCTAAAAAATGCTGATTTAAGTACAGTACAAAATGGCCAAGATACTGTCGCAGACATGTATTACAGATACAAAATAAAAGACTTAAATAAGCCAATTGTAATCACCTTTCCCCCTAACAGAGAAAAAATCAATAATAATCCGAACATCGCCCCTTTTAATTTTAACTTTTTATGTCGATACGATATAAATATTTTATGTTTTGGTGTACTAGGTGCCCATAAAAATAACTATTTTATGCATCCAGAATTTTCAGCATTTATAGAAAAGTTAGGGGTTGCATTAAAGCCTTTTAAAATACGATTAGGGTACGCAAATAGTAAGGGAGGATTTGGAATTGGGGCTTATGCTAACGCGCTAAAATTAGATCATGCAATTTTATTTCATCCCGTTAGTACAAAAAATATAGCGCTAGTTCCATGGGACAACCAAGCTACAACTAAAGCTTCACAGCACCTAGATTGGTCAGGCCCTTACGGAGACGTAAATATGGGGGAGTGCAAGGGTTTTGTAATATACGACCCCCTCAATCCAATTGACGTAAAACATGCAAATAGATTCCCTAATTTAAAACATATAAAAATGTATGGATACGGGCATAGCCAAGGATATTATTTTTTAGCACAGCATTCCGATCTAATTAAAGAAATGTTAAATGGCTTCATAAATAAACAAGAAGTAGATATAACAAACCTAAGAAAAAAAGGTAAATTGCTCAGAACAACTAGCTATTACTACACCAAACTTTTAGAAAAGAAGCCGCAAAATAAAACACTACTAAAAAGCCGAGAAAAACTTGAAAAACTTGTCACTTCACCACAAGTAAAACCCATAAAAAAGCAATCAGAAAAGAATATTAATACAATTAGAGATTCAGCTTTAGCTTTAGAAAAAATAAGTGTTGAAAAGGCACTAAACCTGATGAAAATTGCATTAGAGCTAAGCCCTAAAGACTCATTTATTATTAATAAAGTCAATGAATACACTCTAGGTTTTATGGAGTTATCACTAAAAAATAATTTAAAAGAAGAAAAATGTAAGCAAATAAAAAGTAAAGCTGGGAAAGTATTATATTTTGATCATATTAAAAATAAATGTATTACGGTTAGTGCATCCAAAGCCCATACCGACAACCTCTCATTAGTTGCATTGAATATATCCGCTTCAAACCAAGTTTCGTTTTTTACTATAAAAAACAAGACTGTTCTAGTTCCTTTATTTTTATCAAAGAAAGGTCTTACAAAAAGTGCTAATAATAACTTTAAAAGTCTTTCCGAATTAATTAAGACTAATGACGGCTACTACCTAATAAAAACTGAAGAATGTTATTTGTGTACAGGGCCTTCTGGTAAAGTTTTATCTAATCGTAAAGTCGCTAATAATTGGGAGCGTTTCAGTATTAGTAATTTACCTAAAAACATTTTGGACCCTTTGGTAAATTAATCCAAAGCAGCTACTAGCTCTTCAAATAATTATATAAGATTTAGTAGAGATGGTTTGTGCACCAGTTAATCTGGTGCAAACCGATGTTTATGCTTTGCCCCACTTCCCTTGTGTTACCTTTATAGTAATTAAAGTATTGTTACCATCTAGGCGCTTAGCACCATACAGAGAAGCTATCTGCTCTTCTCTGTGCCCCCTGTGTTCTCAGTGGTGATAGCAATGTCTTAATCACTTTATAAAAACAATTTATCACCGAGGGCACAGAGGCGCTGCTCGCTACACCGAGGAATTATTAGAGCTTCTCTTTTACTTCTCCTTCACTTCTCCTTCACTTCTCTGTGAACTCTGTGTTCTCGGTGGTGATTACAATGTCTTCATCACTTTATAAAAACAATTCTACCACCGAGGGCACGGAGGTGCTGCGAGCTACACCAAGGAGGTATTAGCTCTTCTACCTCACTTCTCTGTGTTCTCGGTGTTCTCTGTGGTGATAACAAGGTCTTAATTACTTTAAGAGCTTTTAGCCCAAGACAATTTTACCACCGAGGGCACAGAGGCGCTACGCGCTACACCGAGGAGTTATTAGCTCTTCTCTTTTACTTATCTGTGCACTCTGTGTTCTCGGTGGTGATAACAATGACTTCGTCACTTTAAGAGCTTTTAGCACAAGACAAATCTACCACCGAGGGCACAGAGGCGCTGCGCACTACACTGAGGAGTTATTGGCTTTTCTCCTTCACTGCTCTGTGCTCTCTGTGGTGATAACAATGACTTAGTCACTTTAAGAGCTTTAGCCCAAGACAATTCTACCACCGAGGGCACAGAGGCGCTGCGCGCTACACCGAGGAGTTATTCGCTCTTCTCCTTCACTTCTCTGTGAACTCTGTGTTCTCTGTGGTGATAACAATGTCTTAATCACTTTATAAAAAAAATCTACCACCGAGGACACAGAGGCGCTGCGCGCTAAACCGAGGAATTATTAGAGCTTCCCCTTCACTTCTCTGTGCACTCTGTGTTCTCTGTGGTGATAATCATGTCTTAATCACTTGTTTATAGGGTATAAAACCAAATATGTTATTGGTTGGTGGTGGCTAGCTTGGCTTGGTAGGTCTTCACTTTATTATTAATTACCTTACCATGAGGGCGGGCTTGTTGGGCGAGTAGCATTAAGCTTAATGCTTTTTTCAAATCTGTACTTTCAAGCCTCATAGCTTCATCACGAATAAAATCCACATTAAGCGGATCAGTTAAATCACTATCTTTAATATTATGTATATCTAAACGCGGCGCTTTTTGAGGTTGTTTGTTCTTTATATTAAAAAACGAAAATAAATGGTTAGCTATACTTTCTAAACGCTTTTCGTCAAGCGTATACAAGCTATTAGTTATAGCTTCAGCCACGTTTGGCTCGCCCGTAACTTGTAGCTCACCGTTTTGTAACGCATTAATAATTACTTGTTTATCGTTTAAGCTCATTGCTACATTAAGCTTGGTTTTTATCTCCGCGCTAAATTTACGCAACTTAGTTGCTTCAAAACCTGTATAGCCATAGCTTACAAACCAACTTTTTTTAATATCAGTCACATTTAGCTTAACTACTTCGCCTTTTAAGTTACCCAAGGGCGCGTTTAAAAATAAGTAATTTAACGCCTTGCACAAAGCTTTGTTTTGAAGTGTTTTAGGTATTAACCTAAGCGAGGTGGTAATCAGAGTTTTTTTCATTTTTCAATTACTTAAATTAAAGAGGAAAGTATAAGAGTTGCATAAAGTGCTTTATTAAATTAATAAAACACTTTAATTAAAGCAGGTAAGAAAGTTAAATCAGCTAAACAAAAGATCGTTTTCATCACAGTGTTTACTATAAAGAGCTAAATCATCAGCATAAAGTTTTTTAACCAACTGCACTAACTCTTCAGTATAGAGCGCTTTATGGCTTGGGCATTTACCCCCGCGCTTAAGTACGGCAATATCAAATGCTGTGGTTTGGCTGTAGTTATCATCGTTAAGCATTTCATATTTATCAGTACCGTGCCCTGTCAAACTGCGAGCATCAACCACATTAAAATCTATTTTTTCTTTTAATGTGACTATCGCTTTATCAAAGTGCTCTAAGGAAAAGTAATCGTCATACTCTTTATACAATAAAAACTGATTCTGTGGTTTCCAATGTATATTGGCACCTTTCATAGGTGGCACAGCAAGCGATTCAACAAATTGCTCAAAGGTTAAATCATCAAGTTTAACCTCTCGTTTAAGTAAATCGCGGTACTGCCAAGCATCGAGCTCTTTGGCTACAAATTTATCTAAAAATACACTCGCTAAGCGCCTAAATGGGCAACGCAGTACAACAAACTTATATTGTGCGGTCGCCGCCTCTTTTAAGGTGGGTTTAAACGTTTGGTTGTTAGTATGTATCCAATTACCTTGTTCAATACTACTTACACAACCGTTAGCCATAGCAACCGATAAACGTAATGTAGAACAGCCATTTTTAGGTATAAATGAGTATATAGTATCGCTATCATACACCTGCATAGCATAATCCATACAGAATTGATGCTTAGCATTATTGTTAAGGTTATTAATACTGCTATCTGTGTATAAGAAGCCGGATTTATTACTCTTTTTTGCTTTAACAACTGCATTGTTACTTATTATTGCATTATTTAAAGACTCAATACTTTTTTCTTGTTCATTTACAATATGTAACAAGATAGCAATTATTTTTTCATTTGTTATATTTGGAGCATCTGATTTTATATTACTAACCTCATTGTTAAAAGGTTCGCCCCCTTGATCCCTCATTAATAAATTAACTGCATCTAAATCTTTTTTAGAGTTAACTAGCACACTGTTTAACTCTTCAGCTGTTGGAAATAAACCTTTCAAATTTATATCTGGGGTATTTAACGAACCTACTTTATGTTTTTTTAATAATACACCGAGCTCTCTTGGCAAAACTTGTTCTGTAAACAAAGAGTTGTACAGTGCATACATCGCGATCTCTAATTGACTAGGGGCTTCATTAATTCTAATTGTAGAAATATTATTCTTTAGACCTAGAAGTTCAAACATAGCCTGACTTGCGTCAACGCAACTATCAAAGTTGATAAAGTGACACCTTGCACCATTAAAGCCTGCCCATAATTGCATGTGTTCCGAAAAATTAACGCCCTTTTTACTCCACTCCTTAAAGCTTTTAACTTCACCTAAATATGACTTATGCTTTATACCCCATTGCAAATATGCTGACTTAATCCACTTATCATGCCTGCGAATAAACGTTACTGTTTCAAGTTCAAAATCACTATTCAACCTTTCAAGTACATGACGTAACCTTTCGTAACTAACAAACAAACTTTCGTTAGACCATATAATAGTTGTATACCCTTTAGAAACACTCACGGGGTCAAGTCTTGTATTTTGCAATAATACGACTAATTTGAGAGTAATGTAAGCCAAAATAATCACCAATCTGTTTTTGCGTATAACCACCAGAGCGATATGCATTAAGTATTGCTTGGTGCTTATTTATTGCATTAGATTGGTATTCTTTTAGTGTCCGAGGTGTTGCACTTCGCTGTTTAAAAGGAATTTCAAGTAAATCTCCTTCTCATTCACTTTGCATTTCTTGATGCTTTGCAACAAAATCATCATCACCTAGGAATATTTGATGCTGTAAATCATCCCATACTGACTTACCCACACCATCTTTAACAAAGACAATATAGGCTCGAATAGCATCTCGCCGATTATTAGCAAATAACTTCAGTAAAGCATCTGTCGATAACCATTCTGGCGAATCAACATTCCCAAGCATACAATGCCAACTAGACCACAACCACTCATCGGGAGAATTAACCATTTTAGCTCTAACTGGATTTAAAACAATATATCGGCATAATTCGAGCAGGTAGACATCTTTATCAACTAAAATGGCCTTGTACCTACCTTGAAATAAATGCCCTACACGGCCATGTCTACGGTTCATTGATTGGGTGAAAACACCATTTAGGTGGCGCATCCCTTTACTAAGGTTTGCATCGGGCGTTTCGACCAAAAGATGATAATGATTAGTCATTAAACAATAGGCATGAACAACCCAATTATAACGATCACAGGCATCTGCTAAAATCGCTAAAAACAATTCAAAATCATCATCCTGAAGATAAATGATATTCCGACCATTGCCCCGTGAAGTGACATGGTAAAGCGCACCAGCAAACTCTAAGCGTAACGGTCGACTCATAAAGCACCTTAACAAGTTAAACAATATGCAATAAGGTTAGCCTAAAAATCGATAAAAGAAGTAATCATGCAAAAATCAAGACTTGACCCCGTTATCGCGTTATCGTATAAAAACCAGGACCTATATCACCGCAGGAGATAAATAGATTAGTTACCCAGGCATTAGGGTTATTTGTATGAAGGTTATTAATAAAACCAACTAGATTTTTTGCATGAATTTTTTTGGCTATTCTCGCCCTATATTGAATTAAACTACGGAACTCTGTCTAGTCTTATAAAAGATTAAAATGGTTCACTTCCTTTATAGCGAAGCACTACCGTCCAACGTGGTACATCTTGTAAAATATAACTAGATACATCATTCGGTAAATTATCTATAAAGGCTTTTACATCTTTATTTTTCATATAATTTAACTTACCGAATTGAGAAACTTGCGAAATTGATTAACTTCCTTAGAGCTCTTTAATTCTGGAATAACCTTCAAAGCAATATCAATACCTCTTTGGCTTATAGAGGCATTAGCAGTCAAACTGTCCTGCTCTTTATCAATTTCTACACTTAGTATTTCATTGATAATAGCAATCATATTTTTACAAAAAACATCAAAGTTAAACACTTTGAGCTTACTATTAAAAATAAGCTCTGCATTTTTAAAAAACATGTCGTATTGCTCATCTACTGAACTACTCAAGTTATCTCTAAAATACTTTAAACTTTCTGCATCGGTAAGCTTACTAATAAAGTCCTTATAACTTGATTTTATAAAGTGTTCACAACCTCGATCACCCAGAATAACTTGCTCTAAATTAGAACCAAAAGCAACCTTCATAGCGCTAAAAACTAGTTTATGTAAAGTATAAAAGTTTCTTTCTCTACCTTTCCTATTAGCAAAATAATGCCCTACCAGTGGACCTAAAAGGTTTTCGTCACTTATTAATATTTTTTTTATACTTGGCTGTTCACCTTGCATAGTTTCTACTATTGAATTTAATATATTAGCAAGCTTTATAATTACGACTTCTTCGTCAGCCTTGTCAACTAATAAAGCCGCTTGTAATACTTTTGTATAATCATTTCTTAATGATTTATAACTATCAGAAAAGTTAGATCTAATCGTAATTAATCCAATGCTTTCACTTGTTAATAAGCCTTCGTTTTTCTCTAATATGTTTTGAAAAGAGGTTGTTCCTGTTTTATGCGGCCCTAAATGTAAGATTATCCTTGGCTTCGCAACTCTATCGCTCGGTGCATTGAAAATAGAAGTTCCTTTCTGTACTTGTGACCAATGATTCTTTTTCTTATGCTGTAACTCATTAACTAAAGAGAAGTATTTTGAAAGGTCTGTTTGGTCTAATATATCAAGGTTATTAGAGCCTTTACAAAACTCATTAAACAAGCCAGGCCCAGTTGTGCTCCATACATCAACACCTACCTCACAGTCTAAATTGTAAAGAATCTTATTCCATATATTGTTCAACACTGGGTGTTGCGCAGCCGTTAGTATAAAGCCATTCCAAATGCCCCCATGCCACTTCCTCATAACTTGTAAAGATTTAGGCCTATTAAATAAATCAATCAACGACTTATTACAGCTTGTTGCCGCATCGACATATAATCCACCCTTTGCTAAGCAATAAGCGACTCTAAATATATCTGATTGCATCGCGGGTAGTTTAGCTTTGAGGAAAAGAGTTGAAGCTTTCTTATCATAATGATCGCGTATAAATTTTACAGCCTGTTCATGATTAAATATCTTATATTCAAATTCAGGGTTATTTTTTTTCCAAGTATCAGTCAGTTTTTTAATTTCAGCTGGTAGTTCACCATCCCAATATTGAACTATTACTTTAGGTATTATTGTCTCTTCAATGCTTTTGGACTGACTATTCATATTTTTTTTATAAAAATCATAAAAATCTTTAACTAATTGCCCTGTTGTCTTTAATACAACCTTCTTATCTTTAATCAGCTTATGTTCAGGGCTTTCGCCACTTTTCATAAAAGGTATAAACTGACCTAAAAAAGCTCCTGCTGGCTTTTCATTTAGCGGTAGCTCTTTGAGCTTAAGACGCTTAAGAATTCGTTTTGTATACTCTAAAAGTAAATTATTACGAGGATGGTTAAATGTATGAAATAAGCGGTGCTTAGCATTTTTAATGTAATCAACAATAGCTACATCAGCCAACTTTTCTCTAGCCGCTAATTCTTCGTAACTGTCAGCCTGCTTAGCCGCGTTATTATTTTGCTTATTAAGCTCTAATACAGCTGTATTTATATCTTTACCGCTCTCCCAGCATTCATAAACAACGGGGAAATGATAGTCACCAAAAGGAGGTTCTGCCCCACGAAGGTTCTTTGGTAAGTTTCTTAAATACGGGGTATCTGCGTAACTAAATAAATTAACAATCTTAACTAATTTATGTCCATAAGACTGTGCTAACAAGTCTGTTTGTACAAATTTACAGGGATAGTTGTCACTAACTAATTGCGCGATTATGTAATCAGCCTCTTCAAAAAAAGGCTTATACTCAGCTTCTTGAACGGAATTAAGTAAATGGACAATTGCGACTTTGGTAACTTCTATTTCATCACTCATAGCCTCAAGTAAGCTTGCTATTGGTCTTGCTTGGCAATTTCCAACAACAACAACTTTTTTTTTATTAGTCATTATTTAATTTATCCCAGATTTCTAGATCAACTACATTAGCCGTAGCTAACATATCAAAAACCTCGTCACCTAATTGCTCTTTAATTTCTGCTAATTTTTCATCTAAGGTTTTTTTAACTCCGCGGGATACATTTTTCTCTACTGGTTTTAGCTTAATACCTTCAAACCCTTCCGCTTTTAATAAAGCCTCTAAACGCTCTAACGATTCTGAATACTTTTCAACTAAGCCAACAAAAGGTAGCGCTTCTATCGCCATTTTAGCTCTTGTTGCTTCATCGCCTTGTTTTTCACCAAACATCGTAGCTAAACGATGAGCATGAAAATCACAACACTGTCGATCCCCTTTTACCGAGAGACGAGACTCAATATAACCCGCTAGTGTACTTTCACGTGCTAATGTAGCTCCATAGCTCTCCCCTCCCTGTTTTCTTTCAAAGGAATAAGCGGAAGCAATTCTATCAATTGGGTGACGATAAAAAATAACCGGTATGATTTTTATACCTTCAATTTGAGGAACTGGAAATATAGCAGTATGCGATGAAAAGCATTTAGCTTGAGGGTTATCAATAACCCATTGTTTGAGCTCCTCTCTATTTTTAGCAGGCTGCCCAGGAAACTCTTTAGTAACCCATTCACCCTCTTCTTCACTAAAATTTTCTTTTAGGGCTGCATCTAATGATGTGCCTGCATTTTTGAAAAGATGATAGTGCAAGATGATTGTTTTCATTTTCTATCCTGTTATTTTAATTGCTACTTAGCCCTAAAGAGTAAGTAGCAATTAATATCTATTTATTTACTTGAATACACGCCTACGCTCGAAAAAATCTTTTTAAACGCTTTATGGCCATGTTCAAAAGAGTACTTTTCAGCAACTAGGGTTTGCTCATTCTCGGCGAACTTTTCCCACAGTTTTTTATCGTCGTATAGTTTTATTATCGCATCGACCCATTCTTGTGGCTCTTGCGCTATCAAGGTGCTTATACCTTGTGTTAAACCAGTGCCTTCAGCGGCTACTTCGGTAAGAATCGTGGGTGTACCGTAAGCCATAGCTTCAAGTACTTTACCTTTAATACCCGCGCCCGAAAGTAATGGCGCAACAAACACACGGTGATCGTGGTAAACGCCGTCAAGTGTTTCTGCAAAACCAACCATTTCAACGTTATCGCAATTATATTCATCATATTCGACAGGCATATTACTGCCGTACACATAAAGCATAATCTCTGGACGCTGTTTTGCAAGTAAAGGCATAATATCATTAACTAAATATTCTACTGCCTCACCATTAGGGGTGTGGTTAAAGCCACCTAAGAATGCAATTCCTTCACGTTTTTCAAATGCAGGCCCTACAGGTTTTTGCTCAAGCACCCACGGCGTTATATGTAATTTTTTTGTATTTAATATATGTGACGTAATAACAGCATGCTCTGTCGCGTTATAGCATAAAACAGCATCAGCTTTTTGGCACACAGTAAGCTCTTCTGAGCGAGTTTTAAGCGCTTTATTGATAGCGTCATCATCATCGTCATCAACACGAAGAGAAGCCCTTAATTCACGTAAAAAATGTAAATCAGCATTATTAAAAATAACTTTAGCGTTAGAGTTGTCGTTAATATAGTCAATATAATCTTGTGCTATGTAGTAACGTGTTATGTAAACAGCATCAAATTCATCTAAGCGAGTTTCTAGTACGTGGTTTACGCTATGGTAAAACGGTGCATACAACACCTCTACGCCCATACGCTGTAACTCTGTTGTGTATTTGCCAAAGTGCGCTAGGTTGGCAGGTACAAAGGTCACTTTAAACCCTTGCGACTGAATTAGCTTAATTTCTTGAATGGCAGCATAACTGCCTGCGTCTTTATTTGGCGTTGGAGTTGCGTAGTCAATCACCAGTATACGCTGATCGATATTGCGATCTTTTTCAAACCTTAAATTTTCAAAGCTAGGGGTTCCATTATTACGGAAATCTTTAAACCACTTAGAGCGAAAAGTTTGTTCGTTAATTACTTGGTAACGCTTTAGGCCTTTAGTTACATCAGTACCGTGGCTGTGGCCTTCAAAATGGACCACTTCAGAGTGCGGCACATAAACAGTTTTGTAACCAGCTGCACGTACTTTAAACGCTATGTCTGTATCTTCGTAATAGCAAGGTACTAGCTCTTCACTAAACTCACCTACTTCATTCCATACATCTTTGGTAATACACATTGCAGCGCCTGTTAGGTAGTCAACCTCGCGTGCATAATTGTACTCTGGCGTTAGTGGATTTAAGTCTCGCCCTACATTCCACGGCTCGCCAGTGCCCCAAACAATACCACCCGCTTCTTGCATGGTGCCATCAAGGTTGAGCAATTTAGAACCTGTCATACCTATTAGCGAATCGCTTTTGTGTTTTGCTACTAATTCATCTAACCAGTATGATGTTACTTCTGTATCGTTGTTTAAAAATACAATGTAATCACCCTTGGCTTTTTTAGCCGCAGCATTACAGTTACGTAAAAAACGTAGGTTTTCTACATTGCGGGAAACAACTAAGTTACCAATAATGCTTTGCGCTTCACTTGTTTCATCTGTAGAACAATCGTCGGCTAAAATAACCTCATAGCTTGTTTTATTGTAAGCTAAAACAATTGAAGCAATACAATAATAAGTAAGAGCAAACTGGTTATAAGCCGGCACTATAATAGACACTTCAGGGTTTTTAAATTTAGGTATATCAAATGGTATAAAACTAGTACGCCCTTCAAAGCCCTGAGAAATTATTTTATGAACCGTATTTAAATTTCCATGATCGAGCAGTGCTTCGCCATCAGCTATGCTTTGCAGTTGAAAACATAACGACTCATAGCGCTTATCAGCCTGTTTAGAAAGAGATAAAAAACCTGGCTTATTAAAGCTATCTTTAAGATATTGCCACGGTGTTTTTATTGTTTGGCTATTAATAACGGCAGTAGCGGCAATTTGAGGTTGGTTTAAAAGAGCAACTTTAATTAAATGATTGTGCCCATCAGTTAACTCTAAAGGAAGTCCAAACATTACGTCGAACGACGTTTCGGTACTGCTTTTAGTAATTTGGCCAATTTGCTTATTTTCGTTAAAAAGTAAAAAGGTCTGCTCTTCAACCGCTTGGTCTGCCTCTACATGCACCACTACGTGGCCGTGCTGTTCGCCTTTTATATTTATTCTTAATTTAGGCTTGGTATGTTTTCGAACAAAAACGGCATTTTCGATAGGTTGGGCAGTCACGGTATTAACAAGAGTATAAGTAACTTCACGGTCATCGTTAACAGGTAGCTCTTCTATGTTTATTTTAAAGCTATGCTTACCATTGCCAATTTCTGCTTTATCTAAATCTTCTCGGTAAATATCAGCAACGCCAGTACCTAAAACACGATTTTCAGCAACAATGCTTACCGCAATTGGCTCATCGTTAAGTCTGTTATAAGCCCAGCCAAAAACAGCGCCAGCTTCAACATTATCAATTGCACCAATAAGCGACTCTTCTGCTTTTGGGGTAGCGGTTACTATAGAATCATTTTGTTCGGTCATTTTTGTTACCTGTATTTGGCTTCTTTTTATTTAAAGAAATCGTTATCTACATTATTTTTATACTATTTCACGCATTGCTTTATATGTAAATTAGTTACACTAATTAGTTATATTAATTAACAAAAAATTAAAGGGCTAATATAAAAAAAGTGTACACAACAAATAGCAAGCCTTAACGTTGCTAATTTTTGCATACACTTATTAAAAGCTTATAGTGCTTTAATGTTACTTAATACTTGCTCTACATAGTTTTTGGCAACCAGTTCAGAGTTTGCCTCAGCATAGCAGCGTAATTCAGGCGCATTACCCGACGGACGCAAATGAATAATATCATCATTACTTAAAGTTAACCTTAAGCCATCTGTCGTATTTGAAGCACTAACTTTAATGTTTTCAAAGCCTAAGTGGCTTAGTAATGCATCAGGATCCGCTTTTGCTACCTCAATAATTGACAAGCTACGCTGCGTAGCAAAGTCTTTTACCCTATCGCTTGCTGTAAAACGCCTTGGTAAGTTAGCAACTAAACTCGAAACCGTAGCATTGCTCGCTGCTGCTAGTAACACAATGGCAGGTAGTACAGCATCACGCGTAGGTAATGCACTTAAGCGAGCGCCATTAATAGTAATATCGGAGCCCAATAAAAAACCACCGTTTGCTTCAAAACCGGCAACACTTTCGTAGTCATTATTTAGCTTTTCAAACTCAGCAATAACATAAGGCGAACCAATCTTAGTGCGCGCTACATGTTTAAAGCTATTTGATTTTTCAATAGCCGTATTACAGCTAACCGGCACTGCTAAAGCTTCAATGTTAAGCAATTGCGAGCACAATAAACCTAAAATATCACCACGTAGCCACTCGCCTTTTTCGTCTGCAACTAAAGGCCTGTCACCGTCACCATCTGTCGAAAATATAAAATCAAAGTTATGCTGCTTTGACCAATTACGTGCTTTTAAGCAATCGTCTTCACTAACAGCTTCGGTATCAATAGGTACAAACACGTCAGAACGCTCAAGCGCCGTAACATTTGCACCCAACTGAGTAAAAATATCGCCATATAAATCGCGTCCAGCGCTTGAATGCTCATAAATACCTACATTTTTACCAGCAAGCACTTGTGCATCAAATAACGATGTATAACGCTCAACGTAAAGCTGAGCTGCGCTAGAGTCGGTTACAAGCTCGTTTAAATGCGTAACAGGCTCAAACGTTGCTTCGCACGACAAAATTAATTGCTCATCGTTTTTACCAATTTCGCCATCTGGGCGGTAAAACTTAAGCCCATTACGGTCAAACGGTATGTGGCTGCCCGTCACCATAATAGACGGAATATTTTTAGCCATAGCGGCAGCAGCTAAAGCCGGAGTAGGCACAACGCCATAATAAATTACGTTAATACCGTATTGCTCAAGTACCGCAGCACATGCTTTTGCAATGTCTGGGCTGCTTGGGCGGTTATCAATCGCAATAGCAACGCTAGAAAACTCAAAATTTGTTTTCATAACGTTAATAAACGCAGCAGTAAACGCGCCACATGTGTCGGCAGTAAACTCTGTTACTAGCCCTCGTGCTCCGCTGGTGCCAAAGTTAACAGCCGATTGCTCAATAATTTTAGATGAAATAAGCATAATAAAATCCAATAATTTAAATGTTGTTAGCGTTTAACGTTGTAAACGATAATTTTGCAAAACAAATCGATAACATACGTTCGCCTGCTAATTCCTTTGCCTGACCATTAGTAACAAACTTAATTCTAAATTGGTTTTTTATTAATGCTTTCATATCATCTGGAGTAATAGTAAAACTGTATTCCATAAAGTCGCTAGAAAGAGTCTTTTTCTCTACTAGTTTTTTACCAAAATACATGCTCAGCTCAATAGGCTCTTGAAGCTCTTTAAATGGCGAACAAATTACCTTAGCTTTAGTAATAAGCGTTTCTTTGGCAAGTAAGTTACTAATATCTAGCTCACCTGTGGTTTCGGCCATCCATACATGCGAGCTTTCTAATTTATTAAACCCGCGTAATGTAATAGGTGTATCAGGGCTAAATGCTACAGCTAGCTCTTGTGGTTTAATAGTGTCGGTGTTTAATGCGTCCATCCATGTAAAGTCAACTTCTGGTTGCACTTGCTTAACTTTAACTTGCTCAATTTCGTGCGTAGTTAAATTAAATCGCCATGCATGTTTATTGTAATAAATTTCAATAAACTCAGATTCTTCAATATGTTTAGTATTTGCAAATAAGCCAAGGTAACCCGTGTTATACGCTTCAACCGTATCAAAGTGGCTTACCGCCCACACACCTTTATGCGACTTATTACCCAGCTTATTTACCAGTGCGTACGTAAACAGTGATTCTTTGTCGTCACCGTAATAAGGCAATGGGAATTTTTCGCTGTTAATTGCTGCAAATAAAAAGTACTGCTCTACGTCAATTTCAGGACCAAATGGACCTCTAAAGTGAACTAATTGCGGTGCCTCTAATTCGTAGTTATCAGGGGTTGCTTCTTGTTCAAGTTGAGCAACATAAGGCTGAGTAAGTAATAATTTTTTCTCATTACCAAACCAACGTACGCCCTCTTGTACAAGCTCTATCCCTATTGAATGAGCGCCTTTTAATAACCAATCGGTATTAACGCGTATTGGTAATAACAGTTCATTATTTACTGGCAATACAAACGGAATATGCGTACGCGGGTTATCGTAATTTATACAATTGCCTGCTTTATCATACAAGTGGTAGCTTAAGTTAATATTTAAACCGGCTGGATGGCCTAAATTACTTGACCATAAATTATCACTTAAGTTTTTAACCGCTACTGCAATTCGTAAGTGTGAACCATCGTCAGATAAAAACGGCCCTTCTGCAATGTTAAGCGTATGAGTTGTTTCGTGCTCTTCAAGTGCTTTAAGTGTATAAATTTCACCTACATCATTGAATGCCGTATTTGGCAGTACTTGCTCTGGCTCGTAGTATTTATGCCAATTACCATTTAATACTACCTCTTTAATTTCTTGCGCGCTTTCATCCCAGCTTGGCCAATTAACCTCTACCGCTTTGTGATCTACATCAAGCTCAGTTTCAATGTAATCGGTAATTGTATTTGCTAACGATTCAGCAGAGCCTACTTCAAAGTAAGTCGCTTTTGGTGCGCCTTCACCCACTTCTCTAAACACTGGTAAGTCTGCCAATATTACTGGGCAGTTTTTACGCCCAGCTTCAACCACTGGTAAGCCAAAACCTTCAAGGTATGAGGTCATAATTAGTGCATCGGCTTCTTGGTATACGGCTGCTAAGCCAGAGTCAGATATACCTTGTCGCCAAAATAACCGTTTTTCACGCTCTGGGTGGTTTTCAAGCATAGCTTGTAATAACTTAGTATCCCAACCTGCTTTACCTACAATAACAAGATTTACATCAACGCCTTGTTCCCATAATTTTTCAAACGCTTTTAAACCATAATATTGGCCTTTACGTGGCTCAATAGTACCTACCATTAAAAAAGTTGGGCGAGTTTTGGTAAAACCTAGCTCGCTTACATCAGGCTCTACATCAGCAAAGTCGGCACCTAATCTAAAGTAGCCTATTTTCATAGGGCGCGGTAATTTTATGTCTTCAATTAGTTGGTATACTTCGTCGGCTACCGCACGCGATACACACACAATACCGGTAGAGTACCCTAGTACAAATTCAAACCAACGTCTAAACGCCGGTGGCATACCTTCGTCGGTCATTGCCGACATGGTCAATGGACCAATATCATGAATACCATGTACTACTTCTTCACCACATACCAGCGCATCAGCTAGGCGCGGCTCTTGCCCTTCAATAAAGGTCCATGAGCTATCTAGCAATAAGTACGAATCATTATTTTCAAATGTGATTCTGTTTTGAGGCTGTAATTTAACAGCAGGTTTACTTAACTCAGAAAGTGCATACCAACCAGATGCATCCCTACAATAGCTTAATACCGTTTGGTTTTGCTCTGTTGCATTTTGTTTTAATGCTGCTTTAGCTAAGTTATGCATTACACGCTGAATACCCGAAAGTACCGGGCTTTGAGCTGTAGAAGTAACATCCATAATAAGGCGAGAACTTTGCGCCGTAGCAGGCTTTTCAGCACTTGCTTCGTCTACGGTTTTAGCCGGGCGCTCACTTAATGCTTGGTTAAAAGCATTTAAGCTTAAGTCTACCGCTTTAGCCCACGAAAAAGTCAAAGCACGCTCATAACCATGAGCAATTATGGTGTCTCTAAATGTGTCGTTGGTTAATAGTTTTTGAAGCAGATAAGTTAAAGTATGGTGTACATCAGGATCGAACAACTGATCATCGCTTTGTACAACCTCTTCTACTGCGCCGCCCGAGGCCGAAAAAAACGGGGTGCCACAAGCCATAGCCTCAAGTGCGCCTAAACCAAACCCCTCCATACGAGAAGGCTGTACAGCTGCAAATGCATTTTTATATAAATCAACCAGCTCTTTATCAGAAATATAACCCGTGGTTACTAAATTAGTTTGCGGGATAGAATGCTCATCAAAAATAGCTCTTAACGGGTTAATGTACTCGTCACCAAAGTCGCCAACCAGTACTAGCTTCATCTCGCCCGCACGGCACGCCGACAAGTTAGCCATTGCTTTAACTAAGCACGGTACATTTTTACGCCAATCCATGCCACCAACATACACAACATAGTCGCCATACTGTGCGCCAATCGAGTTTTCGTCATACACCCAATTATTAATTAATGCTTGAATATCGTCAGAAAGCCCAGCCGATATAGCCACGCTATTTGTTTGCTCGTAAATATCTTGGTATTCGTCTTCAGTAAACTGTGAGTTACACAGCACTACGTCAAAATTTGGTATTTGCTCAAAACGGCGGTAGTAAAGTTTATACGCATTTTCGTCTTGCAAATAAATGTCTGGGTAACGGTGCGGTATAGCATCGTGATATATACACGACGTTAAAATATCGCTATTAATATAACCCGGTTTAATAAATGGGTTTGAGCAATCTACTGAACCCTCAAACGGGCTTGGCGATAAAGCTATATCTGGATTTATTGTATTTATATGCTCAGCTAAAATATATTCATCTGTCATACGTTCAGTACAATACCCGCGGCGAACTTCACCATCAGGAGTTATTCCATACCAGGTTTGTATATCGCAACTTGGCACAACTTTTTTAATATAATTACGTGCAGCTACTGCTTCTTGCTTCATAGAACCATTAAGCGAAACCACTAACTCTACGTTTTTTTCGGCGAGTTCTTTTAGGAAATCAATTACATAACGGCCAATACCGCGTACATTACTACCTGTTTGAAAACACTGTCCGTCTACCCAAATTTTCATTGCTGCCATGCCCTATACTTTTACTGTTTGTAACTTAGTTTTAATCGAGTCAACTTTAGCGCTAACGTGCTTCAAATTGTATTTGCTTTCAAAGTTCATATCGTCAAACTTTGCCAATAAACTAAGTAGTTTTAATTTAAAACCAGCGGCATTCTTTACATTACCTCTTGCTAGCGCCCGCTCTATTTTCAAAAACTCATTATCACAATGTAGCAAATTAATATCGCAATAATTGCGTATTAATATTTGTACTAAAAAGGCAATGGTTTCGTTTTCTTCAAACATTTTATCGGCGGAGCCTTCCACAGCGAACTTTTTAAAGTCAGCTTCAATATCGGTCAATAAAAAATGACTGTTTGCCTTACAAAATGCAATGTTCGACTCTCGATAAAAAGCATTAATTTTTGATGCTAACGCTCGTGAAATAGTAATAGGTTCTTTACACTCTATTTGTTCAAAATATAAGTTAAGCAACTCTTTTTTCATAGAAATCGTTCGTATAACATTACGTAAATTAAACCCTATTAATCCCATGCGATAGTCAAGTTTTTCGTTTACTCTTGCGGGGGTAGTATAATCACTTAACGAAATACCTAAAATATTAGCTAAGTCTTCTATAACATTTTTATGCTTATTAAATGGCTTAAATGTTACGTGAGAAAATACCGCTGCCCACCTTTGCCATAAATCATAATAATTAAAATATACAGACTCGTTTTTCCATAAATTTTCGACTTCTGCTTTACTGTGAGTTAAATTTCTTACCCCTACAGATAGCCGGCTTTGAAATAAATCTGCTTGTGGTCTTACGTAACATAAGATTTGCATATCATCATCACTAAAGTGTGGGGCAAATAATGCTTTTACACTTTCAACCATTTCTTTAGTTATTATGCGAGAGTGTAAGTGCTCACTCGACACAATAAAATGACTGCAGTTAAGGGATTTAGCAAACTCAACTTCATTTTTAAAATCAAGCTCTAACTGTGTTTTAAATGCTGTAAATTCATCGTTATTACTAATATTATAGCGTTCAAACCCATCATCACTTACACCATGGGTCAGCGGATAAACACTTGCCTTTCGGTGATCTACCTCGCCCAATAATTTCGAATAGTACACACCAGCTTCTTGTAGTGGCTGCCTATTTTGCGCGCCCCACAACTGTAGAGATGAGGTACCTGTTTTTTCAGTACCAATATGAATGACTAACTTCACTATCTTTCCTTATTTGTTTAAACCTAAGTACTGCATCACAAGCATTCGCTGCAAATATAACTCTTTAGTATCATCTTTAAACTGAGTCATATATTTTTTACCATTTAAAGCAATACTTTTACATTCAGCATCATGAGCCTTAGCCCAACCTAATAACTCTTCTAAGTTAGAATAGTCATCATCAAGCGGTAAGTAATGAACATAAGGCTCTAAAAGGCCTTCCATTAACCAAGTCTCTTTAGTGGGTTTACACATAATAGGCACGGAGTTCGATTCTAAAACCCATTTTAAATTTGTGGCTACATCATTCCCTTCAAGGCTTATAATAAATTTATTTTTTAATTGAGCCGCTATACTTGTATAAGGTTTAAAATAATTGCCATCTAACTCTTTACCTTGCACAACTTTAGAAAAGCCAACATCATAAGCATTGTGGTACTTTTCAACAAATATAGCTCTTTTATCATCATAACCTGTTGTTGCACCACGCCAAATAGCACTATCTAATTTACTTTCCCAAGAAATATCTCCTGAAATATCGTATTTCCAATGCCTGTTAGTGTTTAACTTTAATAATATAGATTTTTGACAACCAATTTTTCTTGCTTTTACAAAGGCTACTTTAGGTTTTGTTGTGAGTGTTTTATCTCCTAGCTGCACAGGAATAACTACATCACCTCTAATAGATTCAAAAATTTCTTCAAGATCTTTTAAATATGTTTTAGCTATATCAACGTCTTTAAACGTATTTTTTTTGAAGGAAAAAATTTTATCTGTAGTTATTTTTTTAGAATCCACTTTGTTGTTTTTATACCTAATACTTGTAAAAGGCATGTAGTAATCAAGCCTTTCTAAGTCTGTTTTTAAAGCAACGCCATTTTTTTCACCTAGTAAAAACTCAGCATATGCTTTTTTATTTTTGATCAATACCCCTTGAGGTCTAATTTTATTAGCCGCTGTAAGTAAATCATATGCATTTGTTAGGTTAGAGCCATTGTTTAGGGAATTAATAGCGCTATCTCTAATTGAGTCAACTACTTTATCAATATTTAAACCGTATTGATATTTACACAGCGTTCTTATTAACAAGTCAATATCAAGTGGTTTAACCTTAAACTCACCATCTTCATAATCACCCATTTCATTATCAAAAAAGTTACTTTTATAAGCTAGTTGCTTAGATAGTTTCTTATTGGATTCATCAAAAACATTCAAAAAACTGAGTGCATCTTCTTTATGAAGAAGGACTTTATTTTTATTGGGCTTTATTATTTTCTTTAAATCACTCAGTTGTTTATCATTCAACCCAAACTGAGCAAAAAGATGCCAATATCTATTTTGGTTTAAAGCTAAAGACTCATTAACTTTTACTTCGTTTAATTCAAATGGCAAACCTATAACCTTTGAAAAAAAACGGCAAAGCCCTTCTTTTTTAACTACATCAAAGTCGAACACTTTTACGTAGTTACTGCCAAAACTATCAATCCATAATTTTATTTTTTTACTAAAATCAAAATATTCTAGTACTTTAATTGTTACTTCAGGTAAAGGTTCTGGCGAGTGCCCCATTAAAATACTACCGGGGTTTGATTTATACGTAACCGTTTTAGCTGACTGCTCTTTAAAGCTACGTGCTAACTTGTCTTGCCTGCGTAAAAAGGCAATTATATGTACTTCATCAAATAAGCTTTTAGCAAATTCACATATTTTATTAATTTCATCTGGGTTTGTAATAAAACATAAATGCTCAGCTGAAAAAACAACATTATTTTTACTTGTAGATTTTAATATTTCAAAAAATTTATTTTTTATTGAATATTTAGCATTAACAAAGTCACTTTCAACTTTTACTACCTCTGAACTATTACCACTTGGGTGAGTATATAAAAAGTCCCAATCAGCAAGTTGCAAATCATTTAAAGAATCTTTTAATGAATGCTGTATCGATGTTGAACCTGTTTTATGGAAGCCTATGTGTATATACAACTTTCTCATTTTTATTTTTCACCTTTGTTTAGTAAGCCTATAAATCGAGGATACATGAAAGCATTTTTTGTATTGATAATTCTCTTAGATATAGGCTATCTAAAAGGTGATGATCAGCATATGCAGGTATAAAGATAGATTTACATTGCCCGAGTCTAGTCGGATCTTCGATTTCTTTATTTATATCAAAGTACTTTTGATCACTTTCTTTGTTTTCTTTTAACAGCTGATTGAATTTAATATGTGTTTTATATCTTTCATAATTGGACGGGAAAGCTGTGTTCAACTCATTTTTATATTGATTGATTTCCGCTTGGTTATTAACGTTCTCAGTAATAATCTTACTAGTATAGTTTATTGCTTTTAGCCTAGACTTTGTTAATACTGATAAGTTAATACCTTTTAAAATTATTTTAGAATTATCAAAATTTAAGCTTTTAACTAATTCGTTAATTGACGATAAATAAGTGTCGCATAGCATATTTAAATAACTTTCTAATTCAAAACTTTCATTTTTTACTACTTTCCTATAGTAAAGTCCTAATTCTATATCGACTTGTCCCAAGGCAAACACAATGTAATCAGGCTTAAATTCATTATATGCATTGATGAACTTTTCTCTAGAATTGAGGGTGCTTTCTCTTCTACCAAAGCCTAAAATTGTTGCAGCAGTTAATTTAACAACTTTTGTTTCAACACCACGAAATGATTCATTTAACTCTTTTAACTCATTAGTTAAATTGAAATAGATAGAGTGACTATCTCCAAATATTAAAACCTTCATGTATTTGCCGCCTTTATTAATAGTAAAAATATTTTTGTATTGAGCATCACGATTTAATTAGTAATGCTAAATACAAGTACAAACAACTAATCTTTATCAAAACCATACAAATCTTCTAGGCGTACTATATCGTCTTTTGCGATATACGAGCCTGTTTGTACTTCAATCATTACTAGTGGAATACTGCCTGGATTCTCTATTGAATGCACAGCCCCAATAGGAATATACGTTGATTGGTTTTCGGTAATTAGCGATTCTTTATCGTCGCAGCGTACTTTTGCAGTACCCGATACTACAATCCAGTGCTCTGCACGGTGGTAATGCATTTGCAGCGATAAACGCGCATGGGGCTTAATAGTTACTTGCTTAGATTTATAACGCTCACCGCGTTGTAGTAAATTTATGTGACCCCAAGGGCGGTAAACAGTTCTGTGTTGTACCGACTCTAGGCGCTCTTCACGGTTTAGTTGCTCAACTACTTTTTTAACGTCTTGCACGCGTGATTGGTCAGCAATTAATACCGCGTCGCTGGTTTCTACTATTACAAGGTTACTAACGCCAACGGTGGCAACTAGCTTATCGCGGGCATCTATTAAACAGTTTTTTGTATCAATGCTTTTAACGTCGCCACGTTTTACGTTTTGGTTTTCGTCTTTTTCTTTTACTTCCCAAATTGACGACCACGAGCCTACGTCGCTCCAGCCGGCATTAAGTGGGATCATGGCTGCATGTGCAGTTTGCTCCATAATTGCGTAGTCTATTGAGTCGTCTGGGCAGGTTAAAAACGATTCGGCATCAACACGAATAAATTCTGAGTCGTTTACAGCGTTGTGTATAGCAGCTTTACAGGCAGTCAGTATTTCTGGCTGATGTTTTTCAAGCTCTTGTATGTAGGTACTGGCTTTAAATAAAAACATGCCGCTGTTCCAAAAATATTCGCCCGACTCTACATACGTAGTGGCCGTTTTTAAATTTGGTTTTTCTACAAACTCTTCAACTAATAGGCAATCACTGCCCTTTATTTGCTTGCCACTGCGTATATAGCCATAACCTGTTTCTGGTTTGTTTGGCACTATACCAAATGTAACGAGTCGCCCTGCTTCTGCACATTTTTGGGCTTGCTTAATTGCAGTATGAAATGCATTTACATCGGTAATTACATGATCCGCTGCAAGTACTAGCAGTAAAGGGTCTGAGCCTTTTTCAATTGCTTTAATAGCGGCTAATGCAACCGCTGGTGCGGTATTGCGCCCTTGTGGCTCAAGTAATATGTCGCCACCTAGTGCGTCTATTTCGTTAAGCTGCTCGGCTACTATAAAGCGGTGGCCTTTATTACAAATAATTGAAGGTGCGAGTGTTTCAAGCCCTTTTAAGCGCAAAATTGTTTCTTGCAGCATGGTGCTTTCACCAATTAGTGATAAAAACTGCTTTGGGTGTTGCTTACGAGAAAGTGGCCATAGTCGTGAGCCGTTACCGCCCGACATAATTACTGGTAAAATCATTTGTGTTCCTTAAAATTTAAAACTTTTTAATTGAGTACGCTATTAAGCAATAGTGTTAACTATTGGCGTATATGCTCTGGCTACTTTACCGGTGCCTTTAATCTGGTAGCTTGAATTTTCGGCCGATATTAAGCAACTTTCACCTGCCTTTAAAGCGACCTGGCAGCCGTTACTTGCAAGCACTTGTATGTTGCCTTCAGCTACAAATAAAATTTCGGCTGAGCGCACGCTATCTACTTTATGTGTTGCGTTGCTTAGCACGATAATATTAAGCTTAAAGTCGTCAACATTAGTACTATAGCTGTGCTCGTTTTTGTTTAACTTTGTGGCGTTAAGCTTTAAATCGCTTTGTTTTTTTGGCTCAAACACGGTGGTATGTAAAAGCTCTTTTACATCTACATGCTTAGGCGTTAAACCACCACGCAGTACGTTGTCTGAGTTAGCCATTAACTCAAGCGATGTGCCTTTTAAATACGCATGTAGCGTACCTGCATTTAAAAACATAGCTTCGCCAGGTTGTAATACTATGTAGTTAATTAATAGTGGGCTTAATACGCCTATATCGCCGGGGTACTTATTATTAATATTAATTATTAGCTGCCATAAAGTTTTTAGTGGCATTGGGTCGATATTTGCTTTTAGGCGCTGTTTTATATTATTAATAACTTCGTTTACTAGCTCTGCGGGGGCTGGATGAGTCATTAAGGCTTGGTAAAATTGCTTTAAGCCTTGTGAGGTAAGCGCTGAAACAAACGTATTAATTATAGGGGATAAGTTAGCTCCTTTAACTAAATTAAACAGCTTAACTATTTGAGAATATTCACGAAAGCCATTTAAGGCATGAAACTCGGTAATTGCATATACAAGTTCGGGCTTGTGGTTATCGTCTTTGTAGTTACGGTGCGCTGCTGTTAGCGGTATTTGTTCTGCATTTTCTTTTTCCCAACCTGCCAAAGCCTGTAACTTGTTAGGATGGCTTTGAATCGACAGTGGCGAATCTGCTGATAAAACTTTAAATAAAAACGACAGCTTGTTTGAAAACTTAGCGGCGCATACTTGGCCTAATATATTTGTTGGATTACGTGCTATCCACTCATTCAGAGGTTTTGAATCGTTATTAGTTAAAACAACTGAGGACGTTGCTTTAGGGTGTGCGCCCATCCAAAGTTCTGCAAGGGGCTTGTTTTGTGGGTTGTTGTAACCATACAACTCAACCATACTCTTAGAGCAACCCCATTCATTATTAATTATGGGGTTTTCTAAAACATATACAGTCATGGTAATAATCCTTTATAAATACAATACTGCTTGGTGGCTTTATATAAGCGCTTATAACCAAATTTGTAACTTAAACACCAGGATTAAACTAGTAGTACTTACGTAGTATATTTGACTCCCTGTGTTTTTTCTAGCGGACAATTTTAGCACAAAATAAACATAGTGGTTAGCATGTATTTGAGCTCAGGATGATAAATTTATGCTAGTCGCTATTTTAAAACTCTTTGCATTGAGCTTGCTGTTTATAAGATGAAAGTTAAATGTTACAAATATGATAACCCCACCAAATTTACGTAAAAAGGTTCTGATTATAGGCTTGTTAATTTTTAAGAATCAACAAGCCTTATGCTATTTGATACAAAAAAGAATATAGTGTAAGCAGTGTTTTGCTGTGTAATTTAATGTTCAAAAAATTAGTGTATTACGAGCTAGCTAAAAACCATTACAAAGCTGTAAAAGCACTTATTGATAGTGCTTTAAGTACTTTATTTTAAATACTATTTAGCTAGCAAAGGTGTCCACCAGCTTTCGTTATCTAAGTACCAATCGAGTGTTTTAGCAAAGCCTGTTTCAAAGCTTTCGGCTGGTACGTAACCTAATTCGTTGTTTGTTTTAGTTGCATCAATAGCATAACGACGGTCGTGCCCTGCGCGGTCTGTTACGTAAGTAATTAACTGTTCAACATTATTAGCAATTGCCGATTTTGCATTAGGGAAGCGCTTTGCAAGTTCTGGATTGGTTGCAAATTTTTCGCCCATTACTTTACATACTAGTTTTACTATGTCGATATTGGCCCATTCGTTGTTGCCGCCAATGTTATAGTTTTCGCCTATGCGGCCTTTTTTAAGTACTAGCTCTATACCACGGGCGTGATCTTCTACGTATAGCCAGTCGCGTATTTGCTGACCGTCGCCATACACAGGCAGTGGCTTGTCGTTCAAAATGTTTGTAACAATAAGCGGTATTAGTTTTTCAGGAAAGTGAAACGGGCCGTAGTTGTTTGAACAGTTTGATGTTGTAACCTCAAGCCCATAAGTATGGTGATACGCACGTACTAAGTGATCGCTCGCGGCTTTTGACGCTGAATAAGGTGAGTTTGGTGCGTATGCTGTTTCTTCGGTAAAGGCCGGATCGGTTGCACTTAATGTGCCGTATACTTCGTCGGTACTTACATGATGAAAGCGATGCTCTAGTGGCTCATTGCCAGCCGCTTTTGGCTCGTCTATCCACTTTTTTTTAGCCGCTTTTAATAAGCTGTATGTACCAAGTATGTTTGTTTCAATAAAGGCATCTGGCCCTGTAATTGAGCGATCTACATGCGACTCTGCTGCAAAGTGTACTATGGTATTTAACTGATGAGTGTCGATTAGGTTTTCAATTAGGGTTGTATCGCAAATATCGCCGTGTACAAATGTCATGTTTGGGTTATTTGCTACAGAGTTTAGGTTGGCTTTGTTGCCCGCATAGGTAAGTGCGTCTAGCACTATTACTTTGTCTTGTGGGTTTTGTTTTAGCCAGTAGTGCACAAAGTTTGCGCCTATAAAACCTGCTCCGCCTGTTACTAATAGATTTTTAACTGTCATCTGCTATTCCATTTATAAATTTTTGGCTTTTAGGCCTTAAATCGTCGTTATAAGTCCTCAGCTATAAGCTGTAAAACTGTTGAATTTTTTATATATTAAATTTTTATACTATAAAGAGCTTTGTGGTTTTACTCACTACTTCGAGGAGTTATTAGGTCTGCTCGTTACTTCTCTGTGTTCATAAAATCACTTTAAAATAAATCTACCACCGAGGGCACAGAGGCGCTTCGCGCTACACCGAGAAAAAGATCTTCCCCTTCACTTCTCTGTGTTCTCGGTGGTGATAACAATGTCTTATTCACTTTATGAGCCTTAGCCCAAGACAATTTTTACCACCGAGGACACCGAGGCGCTTCGCGCTGCACCGAGAAAAAGATCTTCTCCTTCACTTCTCTGTGAGCTCTGTGTTCTCTGTGGTGATAAAATCACTTTAGTTTTTTACTTAAAAATAAATCTACCACCGAGGGCACAGAGGCGCTGCGCGCTACACCGAGAAGTAATTAGATCTTCTCCTTCACTTCTCTGTGTCCTCTGTGTTCTCGGTGGTGATTACAATCTCTTAATCACTTTATGAGCTTTATGAGCTTTAGCCCAAGACAAGTTTACCACCGAGGGCACAGAGGCGCTTCGCGCTACACTGAGAAGTAATTAGCTCTTCTCTTTCACTTCTCTGTGTCCTCTGTGTTCTCGGTGGTGATAACAATGTCTTAATCACTTTATAACCTTTAGCCCAAGACAATTTTACCACAGAGGGCACCGAGGCGCTGCGCGCTACACCGAAAAGTAATTAGATCTTCTCCTACACTTCTCTGTGTTCTCTGTGTTCTCGGTGTTCTCTGTGGTGATAACAATCTCTTATTCACTTTACGAGCGAGGTATAAAACCTCACCTACAAAACAATTTTGCCACCGAGGGCACAGAGGCGCTTCGCGCTACACCGAGGAGTAATTAGCGCTTCTCTTTCACTTCTCTGTGTCCTCTGTGTTCTCGGTGGTGATAACAATCACTTTGGTTTTTTTACTTAAAAATAAATCTACCACCGAGGGCACCGAGGCGCTGCGCGCTTCACCGAGAAAAAGATCTTCTCTTTCACTTCTCTATATCCTCTGTGGTGATAACAATCTCTTATTCACTTTATGAGCGAGGTATAAAACCTCACCTACAAAACAAATCTACCACCGAGGGCACCGAGGCGCTGCGCGCTTCACCGAGAAAAAGATCTTCTCTTTCACTTCTCTATATCCTCTGTGGTGATAACAATCTCTTATTCACTTTATGAGCGAGGTATAAAACCTCACCTACAAAACAATTTTACCACCGAGGGCACAGAGGCGCTGCGCGCTACACCGAGAAAAAGATCTTCTCCTTAACTTCTCTGTGTTCTCTGTGGTGATAAAATCACTTTATAAGCTTTAGCCCAAAACAATTTTACCACCGAGGGCACCGAGGCGCTGCGCGCTTCACCGAGAAAAAGATCTTCTCTTTCACTTCTCTGTGGTGATAGCAATGTCTTATTCACTTTATGAGCTTTAGCCCAAGACAATTTCGCCACAGAGGTGTGTTCGCCTATATATGTAATTTAAGCTTGCGCTTTTAACTCTGTTAGCATTGCTCTTAACTGTGCACGCCAGTGCACCGTTTTTACACCGCTTAGCTCTTCTGCTTGTGCTTTATTAAGCACACTAAATGCTGGGCGTTTAGCCGGTGTTGGGTAGCTTGCCGCAGGTATTGCACTAATAGGTATCGCTTTACTTAATAACCCTTGCTCTACCGCGAGCTCTTGTATTGCTACAGCAAAGTCGTACCACGAGGCCACACCTGCATCAGTCCAATTGAGTATTAACGAATTATTAGTGCTGCCGTGCTGCTCATTAATTGTATTATCACTTGTTTTAGCAACTAATGCCCAAAGCATATTAGCCAAACCAGCGGCCCATGTTGGTGTACCAACTTGGTCACCTACTATACCTAATTGCTCTTTTTCGCTCATTAAGCGCAGCATCGTTTTTACAAAGTTATTACCAAAAACTGAGTACACCCATGCTGTGCGCACTATTATTGCTTGCGACCCTAAAGCCTCGTTAATAGCCTGCTCACCAGCTAGTTTAGACGCACCGTAAACACCCAATGGGTTTGTCGTGTCGCTTGCGGTATAAGGCAAAGTGCTCGTGCCATCAAACACAAAGTCAGTCGATATGTGTATAAGCTTAGCGTTAATATGCTTACACACATTTGCTAAATTAGCTGCACCTTGCTTATTCACTGCGTATGCTTGATCAACATCAGTTTCCGCTTTATCAACCGCAGTATATGCTGCTGCATTAATAACTATATCTGGCGAATGGCTTATTAATAGCTCGTTTACTTGCTCAACATTACTAATATCGAGCTCTTTAGATCCAAAGCAAATTAGCTCTACATTGCTTGGGCAGGTTTTTTGTAACTCTGAGCCTAATTGGCCATTTTTACCTGTTATTAATACTTTCATGGTGGCTACTTAATTTATTGAATATTAAAATGTTGGGGCGTTATTAAAGCTAAGGCCAGCTTCGTCTTTGGCAGACAACTGTGGTAACTTACCTTCCACTAATGGCCAATCTATATTTAGAGTTGGGTCATCCCATTTTATTGATACTTCAACATTTGGGTTATAAACGTCAGTACATTTATATACAAACTCAGCGCTCTCGGTGGTTACATAAAAACCATGTGCAAAACCTTCTGGCACCCAAAGTTGGCGTTTGTTTTCAGCCGACAATAAAACCCCTACCCATTGCCCAAAAGTAGCTGAGTCTTTACGCATATCTACAGCTACATCATATACCTCACCCTGTGTTACGCGTACTAACTTACCTTGGGTGTTTTGTGTTTGGTAATGCAAACCGCGCAATATACCGTGCGCCGATTTACTGTGGTTTTCTTGCACAAAGGTGCGCTCGCCACAATGCTGGTTAAATAGCTCAGTACGAAAAGTTTCCATAAAAAAACCACGTTCGTCGCCAAACACTTGCGGCTCTATTATTTTTACATCAGGGATGCTGGTTTCAATAAATTTCATTGTTATTGCCTATTAAAATACAGTTTGATCTAAAAGCCCTAGTAAGTATTTGCCATAGCCCGATTTTTTAAGTGGCTTAGCAAGCTTTTTGAGTTGCTCAGCATTTATGTAACCCATGCGGTAAGCTATTTCTTCTGGGCAATTAATTTTTAAACCTTGGCGTTTTTCTATTGCGCGAATAAAGTTAGCTGCGTCTAGTAAATCATCTAGTGTACCTGTATCTAGCCAAGCAGTACCGCGTCCCATTATTTCAACGTTTAGCTCTTTTTTAACTAGGTATTGTTCTATTACGTCGGTAATTTCAAGCTCGCCACGTTCAGATGGTTTTACGTTTTTAGCAAACTCGACCACACGGCTATCAAAAAAGTATAACCCTGGTACAGCGTAGTTTGATTTAGGTTTATCTGGCTTTTCTTCTATTGAGATGGCTTTACCGCTTTGGTCAAATTCAACCACACCATACGACTTAGGATTTGCTACATGATAACCAAACACAGTAGCGCCTTGCTCACAACTTGTTGCATTTTGAAGCGAAATAGATAAATCGTGACCGTAAAACAAGTTATCGCCTAACACTAACGCGGCGCATTGACCTTGTAAAAAATCTTCAGCTAATAAAAATGCTTGCGCTAGGCCATCGGGGCTTGGTTGTTCTTTGTACTCAAACGTAATACCCCATGCGCTACCATCACCAAGTAACTCTTTAAAGCGTGGTAGCTCCTGAGGAGTCGATATAATTAGTATTTCGGTAATACCCGCCATCATTAAAGTAGATACCGGATAAAATATCATTGGTTTGTCGTATACCGGCATTAACTGCTTACTTACTACTTTAGTAAGTGGGTATAAGCGAGTGCCTGAGCCACCAGCTAAAATGATACCTTTACGAGCCAATTTTTTGGCTGGAGCTTTTATAGAGTGCATATAGAATCCTATCCATTAATTTTAATTAGTTACTTGTAATCTAAAGCTTATCTTAGCTCTTTTACTGTGGCTAAAACTATTTTACCAATACCAAACAGCATCAGCTGTAATACAGCAAACAGTAAAATATTATATAAGGTAGCTGGGTACTTGTTGTCTTGCGGTAATGTGGCTGATTCTACAACCACTAAATATTTTAACTGCCTATAAGCTTCTATTCTAGCTTTATCTAAAGACACCTCAGAAGACGTATAGCCTTTAAGCGCGAGCTCTAACTCTATTTTTAAATCAGAAAATTGCGCAAGTACTTCGCTTACTGAGGTTCCATTGTTTTTAATATTATTGTTAGTGCCCTGCTGGGTAGATAGCCTGTCTCGCTCCAGTTCTAGTTGTTTTTTAAGCGCACTAAGCTCAGAGGCTAGCATAACTACTTGCGGGGCTTTTTCGGTCATGGTTGAACGCAAGCCTTTTAGCTGCGCACTTTTAGTCGCTATTTGCCCTTCAAGCCCGTAAGTTATTTGCTGAAGTGCTAAACCTTCGGCTTCTGGGTCGAGTAAGTTATTTTTTTGCTGAAAAGCGAGGGTGTTTTTTTGCGCATCGCGTAAGCGCTGCTCAACTTTTGCATGCTCTAACCTTATAAACTGTAACTGCGCGTCAGCTAATTGGTGGCCTATAGAGTTTATATACCACTCTGCGCGGTTAACAATTGCTTGCGTTAAGGTGTTAGCAAATTCGGGGGTAAAGCCCTGTACTAAAATTTTAATTACCCCCGACGCTTCGTCAATCTCTACTGTGGTGTGATCTATATAAAACTTTAGTAAATCTTCTATGCTGGCGTCGCTGCTTAAACGTGAAAATACATCGCCACCATTTTGGTAATGTTCTTTTAAGTTATTGTGTGTTTGTAAGTAATTTAGCATGTCTTCTGAATGAATATACGCTTTTGCTATTTCGGTATCAGCTGTTGAGTTTCCGCCTACACCCAAACCGCTCAGTAGCGCCATTGACGGGTCCATTGTTGCCATGCCATCTGGCTGCTGAATTATTAATTGCGCGCGGCTTTCAAACCGTGGTGCAGCCCAAACTAACTGGTAAAATGCAAATAGCACAAACGGTACAGCTAGTAACAAAACCCAAGGCTGGGCCCACTTTTTTGAGCTGAAATTATTATTTAATTTACTGAAAAAGTTATCCAATTTATTATTTTTTTCTTCGCTGTTTTTTTTATTTTCACTTTGCTTTGTACTTGTCTCAGTAGAAGAGCTGGTTTGCGTTTGCTTTGCATGTAAGGCCACTTCGTCGCTTAATCGCTTTAAATGTATTTTTATTTTTGGTCTATCTGGCTGTAATGTGCGCACACGTTGCATAACTCTACGAGCTAGATAAATGTCTGTTTTCTCTAATTGTTGAGAAAGTTTAAAAAGCTCATCGGCGTTATTCCAAACCTCTGGGCTCGTTTTTTTGTGTAGTTCGCTAAAGCGTTGCTCTATTGTATTAACTGCTTGTTGACTCATAATTATAATGCCTGGTAATGAGCAATTCCTTGCTCTAAATCGTTGTAAAAAGTGAGTTCACCTTTGTGTAATACAATGGCGCTGTCGCAAAAATGTCTTAACTCATCCATTTCGTGACTAACCATTATAACACTGGCATTTTTACTCTTTTGTGTAAGCGCTTGGCGAGTTTTATTTCTAAATTTTGCATCGCCCACGGAGGTAACTTCATCTATAAGATACACATCAAAATCTATACCTATTGAGCACGCAAATGCTAAACGCGGCTTCATACCGCTTGAATATGTGCTTACTGGCAGGTCGAACTTACGGCCTAACTCTGCAAACTTACGAACACGCTGTACATATGTGTCTAAATCGGCTACACCGTTAATAGTACCAATAAAACGGGCGTTTTCGGCGCCACTCATTTGTGGGTGAATCCCCGTAGCTAATGCTACCGGCCACGACAAATGAAGATCAGTTATAATTTTACCTTTGTTTGGGTACTCACTGCCAGCCAGCATCCTAAATAACGTAGACTTACCCGCACCATTAGAACCTAAAATAGCAATATTGTGGCCTGATGGAATTTCAAAATTTAAGTTTTTAAAAATATACTGATTCCCCAATGCTGAGGGGTAATATTTTGTGACGTTTTGTAGTTTTATCAACGCTATATTCCTTGTTGCATTTACTTACCTGCTTATAGCCTGTTTCCACGAGATGTGGTAAATACTTGCTGCAAAAAATAGGGCAACTAAGGCTGAAGAAAACAGATAAAACTCGCTTACAGCCTCTGTGCTGTATGTGTTATAAGCTGCATGGCGGGTTAGCTCTATTGCGTGTAAAATAGGATTCCAGTCGAGGTATGGCCAGTATTCTTTAGGTACATCTTGCATAGAAAAAAACACTGCTGATATAAAAAACATTGGCCGAGATAACACACTTTGTATTTTACTTATCTCAGGTACGTAGCACTGGGCTATTGCAAACATTAGCCCAAGCGATAAGGCAAACATCCAAAGTGTAACTATGTTTAATAGTATAAAAAGTGGATCGTCTAATTTAAAATCCATTTTTAAAAAGTACATAATCAAAAATATTAATACAAAAACCGATAGCTTAATTAACAAACTAAATAAGGCAGATGCTAAAACACTACTTATTGGTTGCACTTGCCTAAAAGCAAATAACGATTTATTTTTTTTAATAGCCGAAGCACAATTTGTGAGGGTTCCTAAAAACAGCTGTATTAGCAACATGCCATACATCATAAATTCGAATGTTGGCATTGTATGCGTATCACCACCATCCATTCTGCCACGTAAAAAAGACAGCAAAAAAATGAAGCTTAACGGCTGAAATATAGCCCATGCCAGCCCTAATCTATCGTTAAAGCCGGTGCGAATTTCACGAACAAAAAGGGCAAATATAACGTCGCGCCATATTGCCCAATTACTACGTTTAAGTACGGTAGTCATAATTAAGTTGCTACATTTGCCGCAATAGCAATTTGGTAAATTATTTGCGTAATATCTTTAACCGATTGCAAAAACTTAGTGTCGACTTTTGGTAATACTAATATTTGATCCCCTGGTTTTAAGTTGCCGTAGGCGTCTACGTCTATCATGCCGTTAGGGTGTATTACCATTATTTGCTCATAATTAGCGCGTTCGCTATAACCTCCAGCCCATGCGATGTAGTCATCTATTGTTGCATTTGGGTTATACACTAGCGCTTGTGGCATAAGTACTTCGCCGCCTATGTGTATTAGGTCTGTTTTGGCTGGTATGTAAACTACATCACCCTGCTCTAAACGAATATTAGCTACTTGGCCTTGATCTGAAATTACAACCTTGCCAAGCGGAATCGCTTTGCGGGCACGTTCTGTAAATTCTAAAATCATTTTGCCTTCTTCGGCTCTTATTTTGGCTTCTCCGTCGGAAGATGCAGGTGCTGTAAATATGCTGCGCTCTAATCTGTCCAACGATTGGTCAATCATCTCTTTTTGTTTTTTAGCTACGCTTTTACGCTGAATATAAATTGATTGATAATCGGCAAGATCTTTATCTATTTGTATGTTGGCAAGTAGGTCGTGCAAGCGGGTGTTGTTTTTTACCGCAAAGTACGATGGCCCTAAGTAACTACCCGCAACTTGAATATCGAGCACTTGTGCACGTATATCGTCGTTAAAAATAAGGCGGTCGCCATCTTTAAGTGTAAAGCTTTTAAACTCATTGTAAGGTAAGTAAACCGAAAATGGGCCTGTTTTACGATCGCCTACAATTCCTACGTGACTTACTTTAGCAAGTGGCAAAGCAAACTTTGCGAGTTGTTCACCCGTTGCTTGATTGTCGTTAAATTCAAACCTAAACGGTGCTCTTACACTTCCTGATACAACAACTGTTGCCTTTTGGCGCTCAACTAAAATTACGTCGTTATCTTTAAAGTTAAATTTAGGGAGGTAGCCACTTAAAATAAAGTCGTATAGGTCTATATTTTGAATTACTTTGTCGTCACGCAATACTTTTATAGAGCGGTAGCTGCCTCGCTCAGAGTCAATTCCGCCGGCACGCTTTAGGTAATACAAAATACTGTCGGAAGCTATTCCTGCGTATTGCCCTGGGCGAACAATACTGCCACTTATGTAAATACTCACTGGTGTTGCTGTCAGTAAGTTTACGTATATTTGTACACTACTTTTGTACACTTCTTTTATTTTATTACTTACATAGCTGTTTAGCTGGCTTGCTTTAACATCGGCCACGTATACAGGGCCTACATTCGTTATAAATAAATTTCCTTGGTTATCAACAGTAATAACTTCTGACTGATTTATTGCTCCCCATAACCAAATAGAAACTTTGTCGCCGGGTGCTATTGTGTAATCGTCGTTTAAGCCGTCTTGACGCTCGCTTTCGTAGCCGCCTGCAAATAAGTTTGCACCATACGGTGGTGGTAAACCTAACTCTGAAGTAGGCAGCAATTCGGCTGCTGACATTTCGCCTGGTAATAGTGTTCCTGAACGCCCTTGTTTATTGTATGTCCCATTTTGTAATGAAGCATTAGGTAGTTGCGTTTGGGTTGTACCTGCGTTTTCAAGCTGGCTTAAAGATATTTGCTCTGCAGCGATAGCGCTATTACTAAATGAGCTTACTGCAAAACAGGTTAATATTAAAAATACTTTAAATGTGTTGCTTAACATGTTCATAAAAGGCTTAAGCTCCAAAGCTAATTTGGTTGTTTTTATTTTCAATTACCTGAGGCGTAATTACCCATTGTTGATTAGCATTTTTACATGCAGCTCTGCGCTCTTGTTTGGCTAATTGCTCTGATTTTTTTAGGTATACTACTGTGCATAATTCACCGAGTGCTGACGTATATTGCTGGCCTAATATAAACTCAATATTATTATATTGCCCTGTATAGCCTTGTTGCTGAGTTTCTAATACTTCACTTAGTTGTTGTGGTACTACGCTCGTATCAGCAGACTTTATTGGCTCGTCTATTAAAGCCCGTGTTGCATGAAGAACTGGAGGTGCTGTAGCACAGCCTGTTAAAATAAGAAAAGGGACAAGTGATAGTATAACTTTATTTTTTTTCATTATTTATTTTCTAATCTATTGGTAAGTAACAAAATAAAATTCCTTTGATGCAGCTAAATTTGCGTTAACTTTTTCCATGCATGTCTAGTAAGTGCCGAATAGCACATAAAAAACAATAAAAAAGACACTAGCATTATCCACTCAGCTACAGCATAAACTTCAGCTAGACAACCTAGTGCGGCTAGTATACTTGCACCAGCAGAAATAACAATAAGCGAAAAACGATGGCTGTAACCAGCAGATTCAAACAAATGATGCAAATGCTGTCTGTCTGCCTGAAAAGGGGATGTTCCTGATTTAACTCTACGCATTATTACTGTTGCCATGTCCATTAAAGGCACTGCAATTATGTACAAAGCGGTTACAGGTCTTAATGCTGGCGCATCTAATTCTATTCCTATTACCATGAGCCAAACTAGAGTTAAGCCTATGAGCATATTGCCAGAGTCACCCATAAATATTTTTGTGACTGAACTATGCAGCTTGAGATTAAATATTAAATAACCCAATAAGGCGGCAATAAATAAAAAAGGTAGCAAATACCATGCATTAGTAACTCGACTTAGTAAAAAAGCTAAAGCAGTAAATGCGACTAAGCTGAGTAAACCGACTAACCCGTCCATGCCATCCATCATGTTAATAGCATTTATTCCCGCTATTATTGCAATGATCGTTAATATTACCCCAAACCCTGCTAGTTTTAGTTCAAACCAACCTAAAATATACCCTAAGCTGTGTAAATATATCTCTGTTCCAAATATAACTAACGAGGCTACAAGTACCTGTGCAACAAGGCGAATTTTTACCGAGAGTTGATAACGGTCATCTAGGGTACCCAAAAAAAGTACCAACGCTGATGCAACTAAATAAATATTTAAGTTTCGGCTGTGCTCTATAAATAACATTGAAGTAATTAGTACAGCTAAATAAATTGCAATTCCGCCAACTAAAGGAATGTTTCCTTTATGTATTTTTCGATCGCAAGGGAAATCAACCAATCCTGTTTTTATAGCTATGGGGTTAATCACTTTTATGGCAACAAGTGAGATAGTGAATGTAATTAAGAGAGGGAACCAAAAGTCCATTATTTATCCATCAATGTAAATAGGGGGAAATACTTAGGCATACTTATCATCCATAACCATGCAAAAACCTTATATTTATATGCAGTTAATTATAACTATGTTCCCAATAAATAAATACCAAAAAAAACTTAGAATAATTTATTGCGCCAAAAAGGGTATCACAAATAATAGCTCAATGCGCGATACACGCTAATCTGATCAGTACCAGCACATAAGATAGATAAGCATACTTAAACACAACCTGAACACTATGTAATTCTAGTTATACCTATACTTTACCTTTATCGTAAGATAACAGCGCTGTAACTTACCTTGAATATTTATACTTTAGCTCCTACCTTAAATGCCAATATAATAAATACGTGTCAATAAGGAAAATAATGCAAATACTTCATCACGGAGCGGTTAGTGGGGTTACTGGTTCGTGTCACGAGCTGGTAATTAACGAGCAAACAAGTGTACTTATTGACTGCGGATTATTTCAGGGTGAGGATTCTAAAGCAGATCTTTCAATTGAATTTGATATTACCCATGTAACTGCGCTTATTGTTACCCATTGCCATATTGACCATGTTGGTCGAATTCCTTACTTATTAGCAGCCGGTTTTAAAGGACCTATTTTTACAAGTATTGCATCGGCCAGTTTATTACCTTTGGTAATTGAAGATGCTTTAAAAGTGGGTGTAACTCGCGACCCTAAAATTATAGCTGCCTGCTTAAGCTTATTAAATAAACGCGTAGTTGCTGTTGATTATAAAACGTGGTTTGAACTGCCTTGCAAAGGGCTCAATAAAGCTAAGGCGAGATTACAGCGTGCTGGGCATATATTAGGTTCTGCCTACGTTGAAATTGACGTTACAAATAATGATGATAACAAACATCGTATTGTATTTTCAGGAGATTTAGGCGCGCCGTATACCCCGCTACTTCCTTCTCCTAAGCCACCTTATAAAGCCGACACCCTAGTTATAGAATCAACCTACGGCGATAAAAATCATCAAGGCCGTAAGGAACGTACTCAAACGCTAAAAAATATTATTGAGCGCGCTGTTAGCGACAACGGCGTGGTGTTAGTGCCAGCTTTTAGTATTGGCCGTACACAAGAGCTACTTTATGAATTAGAACAACTCATACATAGCTCATCTAAAAAATCTAAATGGCGAGACATTCACGTAATACTCGATTCCCCCATGGCTGCTAACTTTACCGAGCAATACAGAAACTTCAAACACTTGTGGGATAGCGAAGCTAAACGCAAAGTTGCTAAAGGTAGGCACCCGCTAGACTTTGAAAACTTAACGACCGTAGACTCACACAAGGAGCATATGGCTATTATTAATTATTTAAGCTCGCGGCAAACACCCGCCATAATATTAGCTGCAAGCGGTATGTGCACCGGAGGTCGAATAGTCAATTATTTAGAGCGATTCTTGGGCGACAAAACCACCGATGTATTGTTTGTAGGTTACCAAGGACGTGGCACGCTAGGACGCGAAATACAAAAATACGGGCCACATAATGGGTATGTTTTTATAAATGATGCTCGTATTACTATAAACGCAAAAGTACATATAATTAGTGGCTATAGCGCCCATGCAGATCAAAACGGATTAATTAAGTTTGTAACAGGTATGCCTAAAAAGCCAAGCCATATAAAAATTGTACATGGCGATGAAGATGCAAAAAGCGCGTTAGCAGCAAAGTATAAAGAAGTGTTAAGTAATGATGTTAAAATTGAGATAGGTAAATAACCTCAAGTATAGCAACTTAGCGCACTCTAACAGTCATTAAGCAAAGGAAAACACTTTTGCCGGTATCTTCTTCCCAAAAACTTTAATATTTGGAGTAATAACAAAATAAAAATACACTCCATACCCCTTACGCTGCTGTACAATGTTGCACTTTAGCTCCAATATATAAACTAGGAAGCAAGCTTTGCAAACTACATTAAACGTAATAATACCGATAATATCATTTTTAATATGTATTTTGACCGCTTACATTTTAGGTAAAACTCCCGCATTTAATTTTCTCAATGCAAGAGAAAACCGTTTTAAGAGCCTTGATGGTATAAGGGGGTTTTTAGCGTTATCAGTATTTTTTCATCATTTTGTAATCACTTATTATTGGAAAAAAAACGATATTTGGGCATCACCTCCCGAAAAGATGTTTGATAACTTCGGCAGTGTTGGTGTCGCTATTTTTTTTATTATAACTGGCTTCCTATTCATATCTAAAATAACTAAGAAAAGCACAACTAACTGGGTATCCCTTTATAAATCTAGGTTTTTTAGAATCGTTCCTTTGTATGGATTTACTTTGGTAGTTATTTCATTAGTTGTATTTGCCAGTTCTAAATTTAATTTGCACGTGTCAATCCCGATGCTTATTAAAGACTACATAAAATGGGGACTATTTCACGGGGGGAGTTTGAATGGGTTTACAGATACTCGAAAAATTATTGCCGGTGTAGATTGGACCCTTAAATACGAGTGGCTTTTTTACATCTGTTTACCTCTAATATCACTATGCATAAGCAAACTTAAAAAAGTTGGTATATATTTATTAGTAGCAGCTACCCTAATATTATTTCTTCAACCGTTCTATATTTTTTCATTTAAAACAAGTTATTTCATTTTCTTTTGTATTGGTGGCTTTGCTTCCTACTTAATAAAAAACTACAAACCCAATTTTAAGATAACAGGTAAAATAGCTTCAACCATTAATCTTCTGTTTATTATTATTGCAATGCTTTACCCAAATACATTAGATATTTTTCACGTTTTTACTATAGCTATTGTTTTTTTACTAACGCTATTAGGCAACGATCTTTTTGGAATATTTACATTGCGTTCTTCTATTATCTTAGGTGAAATTAGCTATAGTATTTACTTACTCCATGGAGTTATTTTATATCTCTTATTCACGGTAGCATTTCCTCTTGAAGCTTCAAGTAGCCTGTTAAGTGACTTTTTACTACTCATGCCTTTGACTTCAGTAGCCGTAGTTTTAATATCAGCAGCTACTTTTTTATTGATTGAAAGGCCTTGTATGAGTATTGGTAAAAAATCAACTTAGACGTTTATTTTAAAAGGAAAAATTAATTTCTTAAAGCTATTTTTCATTCCTATAATGGGAACCAGATATAAATGCTTTTAATGTGTAACTTAGGTTGAGTGGACCTTTTTTGATTTTCAATACTCTAAGGAGATTAATTGCTACCAACTTTGAAATTTTATAAAAGGCTATATGAAGGGGATAGTAATACCTCCATTGTAAACCCACATCGTAGCCTCTCTCTTTTACCCGAAACCTACTTATTCCACCCGACTCTGACTCCAACCTTGATAATGAGTGAGATAGCGGAGGAAGAATGATTACTCTTTCATTTTTTTCTAGTCTATTCAGCCTAAAACAAAAAGCCGTATCTACACCATATAAATAAAAATTATTATCAAATACAGAACCGTATACCTCTTTTATTTCGTCGCATATGTTTTTTCCAATAACTAGCCCGCTTCCTATGGCAAAAATTTTATCTTTAGATTTACATACATACTTATGATCTTGAATAATTGTGAGATTTATTATTGGACCTTCAGTTTTATTATCAAATTGAATTGTAGGAATGCCTACCTCTGATTCGCCTAGATTTAGCGCTTCAGATAAATATTGATCGTTTAAATCTGTATCGTCATCTAAAATAATATAACTTTTTGAATCAAACTGAGATATGAATAAATTATATATTTTTGCTAGTGATTCGTTTTTAATAGTTTCTTGTATTTCAACGTTAAAACCTCGAGATATTAACTGGCTAACATTACGATTATCTAATGAAAATGGGCCATTATTCCAAATTACTAACTGACAGTTACTAAAAGACAATTTAGATTGGGCAAGCCTGTTTAACGTTTTTGACTGGTGAATTTCTTTATTATAAATAATTACAATAATAGCTGAATTAAATATCTTTAGCATCTCACACTTTCCCACTTAACATTGCTAAACTCATTAGTGTAGCAGCCAGAAATATTGGTAGCATTTTTACAAAAAACAAAATAGCTGATTGATTAAACACTTTTTTATACATTAATAAATATGTTTGAACGAAATTAATATGCATCGCAATTACTAAGTACCATGAGATTGATAAAATATCTCTTTCAAAAATCCCTATTACGATAGCTGCAATCATTAGTACCGCAGATAAACAACCGCTTAAAAATAGTACACCGGCTTTATCCATTGCTTGAAAAAAGCTTCCACTCGTTGAAGCAACAACTTGGACTGGTATTGAAATCGCTAATATTTTTATAATAGGAATTACCCCCTTCCACTGCTCTCCCAGCATTATTAGTACTATAAATTCGGATAAAAAAAACATTGCGATGCCAGCAGCAATAGCAACCATAGACAGTTTAAAAGTAAATGCCATATGAATTTTTTCTACTTTATCTTTGTCATCTCTATTTTGACGTATAACAGGCTGTATTGCTGGTGTCATAGCAAATGTTAATAACATTAATGGGTATTTCATCAACTGATATGATTTATCATAAATTCCTAGTGATGCTGCACCTAAAAATTTACCAATCAAAATATTATCTAAGTTCCTAGAAAAGAAATTTATAAAGTTGAAACCGAACTGGTAAAGTGAAAAAGAAAGCAAAGGCTTTATGGCTGATAGTTGACTTCCTATTTTAGGTCTACCGAAATCCGTATTAGCAGAAAAATAAAATTGCATTAAGAATGATATACATGCACTTGCTAAATATTTAGCAGATAGAGCATAGACCGCATCTATATAATAGTTTAATAGAAAAGCTATAGAGGTAGATGTAATTTCTGCAATCGTACCTGATATCGCAATCTTATAAAACGATTGATCACGAAGCAGTAAAGCGTTTGGCACAATCGTGATAGCAAACAAGATTAGAGACACTGAGACAAATGGGACAACTTGCTCAATCCCCTTAATTTGATAAAAAGAGACTAAAAAGTCAGAAGACAATAAAAAAAGTCCGGCTAGGATAACCCCAATAATTAAAGTTAGAGTAAATATACCATCTCTCTCTTTATTGGATAATTGAGTAAGGTTTATTATTGCTGGCCCTAAGCCCGCCTCAGCCATCAACTGAAAAAAAAGATAAAAAACCATTATTGCAGCAATTATACCAAAGACTTCAGGAGTGAAGACACGAGCCAAAATCATCATTGATATTAGATTTACTAAGTAAACCGAATATCTACCTAAAACACTTTTTCCAATTGCTTTATACAACAATTTATTTTCTTTCATTAATTTTAATCGCCTATCTAAAGCCAAAATTTGCATTATTTAAAATGAACTATTTATGACTCGTTAAATTTTATTGTGTAAATAATGGTGACAATGATATAACTAAAATAGTTGTATAAAGAAATTTATACTCTTTGGGTGGTTGTACGAAGTCAAAAGTAGCACTTATATACAACCTTGATCTTTAATGATTACAGAATAATACTAAACCAATTTAAGGGATTAAACCTGTCGTTAACTGTGTTAAAAATTTCTGATAAAGAACAACTGAATAACGAAAACTTTTCCTTGTTATCGATAAATTTTTCTTACCTAAGAATAGACCACACGACTAAGAAAATTGAGATTACTTAGCGATTAAAGACTTTAAAAAATCGATCCAATAATGTTGACTTGAATAAACTGACATTTTTTTAGCTTCAGCCTGTAGTTGACTATATAAAACTTCGTCCGTAGCAAGTTTATTAACTGAATCACTTAATTCTTGCATGTTCCCAGGACTAAATATCAGTCCATTTACGTTATGCTTAACAAAAGCTTTAACGCCTCCTGTATTTGAAACGATAACTGGTTTATTGAAGGCCCAACCTTCCATAATTACCCTAGGAAAGCCTTCATAATGATTATTTGAAGGCACGACTACAACGTCTGTTTGATTGTAGTATTCGCTAAGTTCACTATTGGGTAATAACCCTGTAAACGTAACAGTTTCTTGTAGTGAAAGTGAATCAACTAATTGCTTAGCCTCATCTAAATCAGCACCATCACCTATAATAGTTAGCTCTACTTTTTCTTTTAGTTGATTCGCAACCTGAATTAAATCAAATACCCCCTTGTCTTTAACTATACGTCCAAGAAACAGCATCTTAAATAATGTTTTTCTTTTCAATGTAGGCGCTATATTACCTGGCTTTTTAGCCATTAAATCAACAAACTGATATGTGTTTTTAGGTGAGTATTTAGCACTGAAAGTCTCTAAAACATCCCCTGTGCATAAGTTAATTGTATTTTTATGTTCGCATATTTTCTTGAGTTTAATACGTAAATACTTTGAAAAAAGAAATCCAAAAACCTTTTCTGAAAATGAATACTTTGGATCTTTCCAAGTACTAGAAGAATCGGCACACATATGGTGTAAAACTTTTTCGCCTGCTTTTAAAGCTTGAATACCAAAAAGTAAGCTTCCCATTGATGGTGACCTAATCCAAAAGTATGCGCCACTATGCTCTGCGATCACTTTATCAGCATTTAGTTTATAGCTTTTAATATAACCTCGTTGAAAAAGACTCTTAATCGCAAAGTCTTTCGTAGAAGAATAGCTTGGAAATGGATAAAAATGACTTTCATTAACCTCTGTACTATAACTAAGTGGCAATGAAGCAACTTTTTTTACCGGTGAGCATACATATACAGACTCAGTGCCTATCGCATCTTGCAAAAATGCAGCTGAAGTTTGTTTGGTATAATAATTACCATTATACGAATCGAAGGTCTCACCTACGAATGCAACTATTTTCATGAAAATTAAACCTTGAAGTCAACGGTAATTAGCTTTATGTAACAAATCACGCAGTAAAGAATAAAGATAGGAAAGAAGTACTTTTTCTTACCTATATTTTGATAGAAGTAATACAAAACAAATGGCTCAAGCATTGTGTAAACCAAAGTAAAACGTCCCGAAATAACTGACGATTTCGAAAAAATCAAGCTAAAGACCACTATAACAAAACCAAAGTAGATGTACTCAGAATATTGAGCGTTGCTTTTTCTACATAATAAAAAAAGCAGTAAAAGCATGGAAATGAAAAGATAAATCAGAGATGAGATTGACTTGCCTTCTTGATATTTTGTACCGACATAATAATAGTAACCAGTGGCCATAAGAATATGATTCATTAATATACTTATACCTACTGATGCAACAATAAAAATTCCTAGCCAAAACAGGTTATTTTTTAAAAATATCTTTCTTTTGTCATTCAGTAAGTACCTAACCGAATTAGATAAAAAATAAACGACAATTATCGCATTGTGGAATAAGATGGGAAAAAGTGAAATCAACCAGAAATGTTTTTTCTTATACAAAAAGGAAAAAACGACTAAAAATAGTGATATAGCCAAACCAAATCTGATTTGTGTACCCAAAAAACCTTGAGAGATGAAAATGAGGTTTGGGAAGGCAAACAAAAATATTGCGTTATTTCTATATAAAAACGCTATTAGTATAACCTCTAGAACTAAAATAAAGATCCAAAAGCTCAAAAATTCAGACTTAAATACTTTAAAAGGATAGGCTATAGACTCGAAACCTAACTCAAATTGCCACCAATCGTTTTTATAGTTTGCTAGATAGTTTGGATAATCAACATTCAATGCTTTGTCGAAATTCATAAATAAAAATAAAACGATCAATAAAACTAATTTTAGAGAAAATAAGTAAAAGTCTCTTTTTTTTATATGCCAGCTCATTGTTATTTAATTACTCTAAATGTTTTAAGTAATTGTTTCGCAAATTTTAAACATATCGCTTTAATAAACTTAGCCAAAAGTTTGTGTTTTAAGGAAAAGACTAACGCTCTTTTATAGTGCTTATGGGATATCATTGAGCGTAAAATAACTAAATAATAAAAACCTGTTGTGGCCTCATTACTTAATAAATCTTTATACATATTTAGCCATTCCAATGAAAAATTATAATCATTTAACTTAGGAATTTGTATAAACTCATATGCAACGCTTTCTAGCAGAACAAACTTTGCACCACACTTCTCTAGTGATAAACAAAATTGATAATCTTGATGCCTTTTTAAGCTATGAAAAGGTGCTCTTTTTGCTAAAGCTGTAGGAAGTAATATGCCACTAGTTTGGATTATTTGTTGCGCTTTAAATAAGTATTCACCAACAGTTTCACCTTCTTGAATTTTACGTGTAGGGCGGATTATTTCTCGAGATCCATCAATAATCTTACATGTAGAATAAATAACAATATCTTTCCCTAGATCAACTGACTTTTGTTCGTATAACTCTAACTGCTTTTCTAATTTGGTTGGGTACCAAATATCGTCATAATCCAAAAACGCAACAAACTGCCCTTCAGCATTTCTTACACCCACATTTCTCGATAGCCCACCATGTAGGTTATATTCATTGCGTATGATTTTTATACGAGGGTCAGTAATAGATTTGAGTTCACATTTAGCTTCAAGTGGAGAGCAATCATCAACAACTATGACCTGAATGTTATTAATTGTCTGCTTAAGCGCACTCTGCACCGCTTTTATTAACAATCCAGGGATAGTTGAGTAGAAAGGTATTACCACTGTTACATGTGTCATAGGTCTATAATCTTATTTAAGTTCGTGCTTTATCCGGCATACTTTATAACGTTCAATCAGCATCATACTTTTACGAAAATAGTATAATCCTACAAACTTTAAAGATAAAAATAGCGCATAGTACTTATTTTTTATTTTTAAAAAAGCCGTTAAAAGCATAAAAAAAGAAATAATAAGAAGATTGAAAGATGTCAAATTTTAAAACATCTCTATAAAAAACCCACTGCCATTTCAGTATCTTAAATTTATTTTTCGTCATACCTGAATCATGCCGATATGACGCTAAAACATCAGAAAGACCCTCAGCATGTGGTATGTCTTTTAGGATATCAAGCCAAAGCCCCATATCTTGGCGCTTTCTTATTGTAGGCATATATTTTTTACCTACAATTGCGGTGTCGTAAATTGCAGTTAAACAACCAATTACATTCCCATATAATAATTTAGAATACGTGGTTTGCTTTGGAGGGGTAATAATACCTTGAGAATTCCCCTGGCTGTCTATCTTTTGATAGGCCGTATAGGATAGACCTATTTTATTAGCTTTCATGAATTCAATTTGTAATTCTAATTTTTTAGGTGCCCACATATCGTCGGAATCTAGAAAAGCTATAAAGCGTCCTTTAGCCTCTGCAATTGAGTTATTTCTAGCACAACCAGCACCACCATTAACCTTACTCGTAAATAATTTTATTCTTGAATCTATTTGCTGAAATTGCTTAATTAATTCACGTGTATTGTCTTGTGAGCAATCATCTGTAATTAATAACTCCCAGTGTAGATATGTTTGCCGCCTTACAGACTCGATACTCTGAGTAATATACCGACTAGAATTATAAGTCGGCATAATAATAGAAACCATTGGGCCCATTTAACGCCCCAGACCAAACAAAACGACTTTAATCGTTTTAAACATTATTTTTAAATCACCAAAAGTACTATGATGTTTAATATAGTGAATATCGTATTTATGTTTCCATATAGCATCTTCTACTGAAGCACCATAAGGATAACTTATCTGCGCAAGCCCAGTTACACCCGGCTTTACCGCGTGTCTAAACCTATAATACGGTATTTCTTTTTCGAGCTCTGTAATGAACACTTCCCGTTCAGGTCTAGGTCCTACCATTGACATTTCACCACGCAGTACATTGATAAACTGTGGTAGCTCATCGATTCTTGTCTTCCTAATAAACCTACCAACTTTGGTGACTCTTGAATCATTTGCTTGAGCCCACTGAGCTCCATCGGCTTCGGCATCACGAGACATCGAACGAAATTTTATTACTTCAAACTCTTCATTATATTGCCCTGTTCTGGTTTGCTTATAAAAAATAGGACCTCTACTCTCCAATTTTATTAAAATCGCAAATAAGATACCAATAGGTAATGTAAGTAAAATTAATAGTATTGCACTAAGCACATCAATAAATCGTTTTGCTACCTGCGTTTTTTTCACTGATAAGATAGAAAATGCTTTTTGATGTAAAAAATAGTTACTTTGGAGAAGCTGTACCTCAGTAAAACCCAGCCTATTATCTAAATAACTAACTAATGGCTCTACCCACGCACCAAGCTCAGTTGCTTTAACTAAATAGTCTTTTTGAGTTTTACTCAAATTTGTACTTTCAAAGTGACAAATAACTTTTAAACTAAAGTCTTTTATTGAATAATCATTAAAAACCAGCTCAAATTCATATTCTTTAAGTATGCTTTGAAGCTCTTCAGTTCTATTTTCGGGACAAAAAATGAAAATAGTATTTTGTTTTAAAACTTCTTTTTTTGATTTAAATCGTTTCACTGAAAAGTTACCCATTAGTGTGTTCATTAATAGATTCTTCTGGATTAGAACTTAAGTACATAACTGAAACGATAAATAGCGATAGTAATAGTCCAGCTAAAAATCCCAAAATGCATATTAAAGATCGTCTTGGTTTAAATTTTTTTTCGGGAACGATCGCGGGATCGACCGTTTTAAATACATATTCAGTTCTAACGTTTGCAAACATTATTATTTTTGCTTGCTCTTCTAATAGGGTAAATAAAATTGATTTCATATTTGATATTTCAGTGTTTTGAATCTGTTGGGTTAAAAACAAGGTGCTTTTTTGTGCTTCATCAACATCTCTAATTCGCATAACCTCATTTATATCTGTCACTAACCAGTCAACCCAATTCTTAGCAATATATGGCGAGTAATGCTCTACAGATAGTTTAATCATGCCTGTATCAGGATCTAACTCCACACTCATGGCTTCTTGTAATTTGATATATGCTTCTTGCATAGATGGCTTAGCTTTAAAAGGGAGCTTAACTTCTCTTACCCACTCTTGAGTCTCGCTATTAAATATTTCTTTATCGTATGAAATTTTATTTTGATATAAGTCCCATTCTTTAACTGCCATCAAGTCTTTAAGAATGTCGTGCTGCTCTATAAATTTACTACTGAACTTTCTTGATTTTAAAACTTCAATTGCCAAACCTGTTTTACTCGAACTACTCGAACCACCTAAATCTACTCCAGCAAGGTTAGCGATACCACCAAACTGTCCAGCTAAGGAAGCTAAACCGTTATTTTGTTGCTGCTCAGCTGGAGATAATAGAGCCTCAGCCTTATAGATATTTGGCAACTGTAGTGCGTATATAACTACTGCAATACTAATGATTGAAGTTATTAATGCTATTAATAGCTTTTTAGACCATATAAAGATGAAGAGCTCTCTGAGATCAACTTCATCATTTTTAACTAAGCCTTCCTTGGACTGAATATAGCTGCTATTTTCCATGACTTAATGAAACCTTTTTAGTATTGCTACGTAATTTAAAGTATTTGTAATGTAAAAATACATATCACAAACTTCCAATAGCAGCGACAGCCACACCTAACTGATAAAGAATCTGCGTTGCTGTGCTCCAAAGCGTTAGCTTATCCATGTGCCCTGCATCCATTGGTATTACTATTGTGTCACCGGGTTCTAACTGTTCAGCATTATTAGCTGCAAACCAGCCACCTGTACTTGGTATTTTCACTGAACCATTGGCTTTAATAATGTAAATTCTATCTTCAGCAGCACGCTCTTTAAGGCCACCACTTAGCGCAATATAATCATCAACACTAACACCTGATTTATAAAGATGTGATGTTGAGTAGTTAACTTCACCTATTACACTGATTGAATCGCGCTTGCTTGGTACATAAAGTGTATCGCCATCTTGTAATACTAAGTTTTGTTGATTATTTACAATTAAAGGTAAGTCAATTACTAAACGCCCTACAGCTTCAACACTTGCGAGGTCGTTTAACAGCATGTTCATTTCTTCATAAGAAAGTGTGCTGCTACTCACCGAGTTTTGGAAGCTTTTAGAAGCTATATCGCGGCGAAGCTCTGTGGATAAACGCGCTAGTTGTTTTTGTTCTTGTTCTTTAATTGATGTACGGGTAAATACAGCTGCTTTTTGCTCTGCAAATTGTGAAAAACCACCCGCGCGTTCCAGTAATTCAGTTAGCGTTTCACCTCGGCGTATCGTGTACGTACCTGGAAATTTAAGCTCACCTTTTAATTCTACTTTTACGTTTTCTTGCCAGTTTGGAATAGCGAAAACGTTTATGCTGTCTTTACTTTGTAACGTAATATTACTTTGAAGATCGCCCTTCATGGCGCTTTCAAGATCAAATCGTAAGTGTTCTATTTTAGAACCATCGCTGGCTACAATACGTGTAATTTCAGCTTGTTTTACGTAGGCAGACTCCAATAAACCACCGGCTGCAGTTATTAAGTCTTTTACCTCACCACCAATCATTAGTGGATAAATACCAGGGAAAGTAACATTCCCGCTGATTTCAACTAATTGCATAGCTTGTTGCACTGATGCTTGCTGTTTAAATTTAGCAATAATCGGCGCTAATAAGTTATGGCGGCTAAATAATGCGTAATCTTCAGGTTTGAGTTCTTGGTCTTCTTCTTCTTTTGCTTTGCGTTTAGAAATTTCAGCAATTGTTAGTATTTTATTGTCTTCAAGAACAAGCTCTTCGTCTTCTTGATTAACACCAATATATTTTTCGAACTCTTTTTGCTCAAACTTGTGCCATTGCTCTGCTTTTTGTTGCTGCTCTTGTTGCTCTTGGCTAAGGGCCATATTTGCTAGAGCTGATTGCTCTGCTTCTTTTTCTTCAAAACGACTAAATACAACTATCTTGTCATTAGCTTTAAGTTGTAAGTTGTTTTCAGGATTTTTAATAATCGCTTGAGCAACGTCGAACTGATGCGCTTCTATATCACCGTTTACATTTATTTCGCGGATTACGAGGCCGTAGCTTAAATCGGCTTGCGGTAGTAGGTCACCGCGTATAGATTTAAGTACATCTGAAATACGCTTGCCTTGGTGCCATTGATAATTACCTGGGCGTGCTACTGCACCAATTAAGCTAATTGAATTTTGATATTGCGAGCTAACTGAATTAAAGCGAATACGGTCGCCATCTTGCGGGATATAGTTAATTTGTGGTTTTGAAAAATCGACCGAGAGTACTTCTTTACGGTCGAAGTTGAAGCGCTCTACCACTGCATTTTTAGCATAGGCATTTGGTTTGAGGCCTCCGGCCATTGCTAATAACTGCTTAGCAGATTCACCTTTTTTAAGTTCAAAAATAGCGGGACGTTTAACTGCACCTTCAACTGTTACTTGAGCGCCAACTGATGGTATAAATACAACATCACCCGGTTTTAATACGATATCGTTGCTGCTATCGCCTTTAATAAGTAAGTCGTAAAGGTCAAAATTTGCTACAATCTTGCCTGCGCGTTTAACTTGAATATTACGTAGAGAAGCAATATCAGACACGCCACCACTTACAAATAATGCGTGCGAAACGGTTGTTAATGATGAAACACTGTAGCTACCAGGCTTGTAAGCCTCACCTAGCACTAAAATACGCATGCTACGAAGCTGACCAAGTGATACAAACGCTTTTACACCTATTACCTCTTGCTCTACTTTTACTTTTATTAGTTCTTTAATTTCAGCAAAGGTTAAACCAGTCACTTCTACAGGGCTTAAGTCTGGAATACTAATACGTCCTTCACGGTCAACTATAACTTCAAAACTTTCACTTTCTTTACCGTAAAAGTTTATTTTTAATTGATCGCCAGGGCCCACAATATATGTATCTGGTACTGCGGCATTTTCGCTTGGCATAAACGTAGTAGGTTCACCTGCAAACAACTCATAGCCATATGGCTTAAGTTCGTCTATTTTTGGTTTAAAGCGCTCTTCATCTGTAAGCTCTTCTTTTTCAGGCTCGGTACGCTCACCAATACTACTTTGCTGCTGTGTATTATTTTGAGTATTAGATTGGTTTGCACCAGTGATCGTTGATATATCAACACCATACTGTTTTGCTAGCGCTTCTTGTTGAGCTTTTGGTAGCTTTTTAAACTGCTCAAGTTGAGACGCTGTTGGCGTAAAAGCCAAAGTACTAAAACTACAAAGTAGAATAAAAGCACTAATAAATTGTGTAAAAACTTTCACGAGTAGGCATATCCCTAGGTCTACAACCAAAATTGGCCGCTATAATACCTTAATTATAAGCAAATAAAAAAGGGACTTTCGTCCCTTTTGTCACTTAAATGTCATTAACTTAACTACATTGGTTAAAAACTGTAAACCAACGTGAATGACGTTTCTGTGTCAGTGCTTTCTTTGTCATCAGCAACATCTGAGTTGTTAGTGACATTAAAAGCGACTTTCATTTGTAACGAGCCGTTTATTTTTGCAAGTAATGCAGTTTCAGAACGAGTTTTAGTGTTTGTATCACCGTACTCTACAGCAACTAATTGAGTAAAACGTGCACTCTCAGAAATTTGCCAGTTGTAATCTAATTTACCTAAGGCAATTACTTCGCCTTCAAATTCACCAGCAAGAGAGTTACCGTTGTCATCAACTTCAGAGCTGTCATCTGGGTATTCAAAATATTTATAACCAGGACCAACTTCGGCACTTAACCACATTGTTTTTTCGTTTAATAAACGTAGACCGTAACCTGCAGAAATTACTGACTCACTTCTATATGCTCCAAAATAATCTGAAACGTGTGAACCATAAATGAATAGATGAGAATGATCTTCATTTAATTTGTAATTACCTTGCGCTGAAATCGAGTACTTTTCATTAGTGCGCTGCTTATTTTTGTCGCCATTAGCATCTTCAACTTCATCTTCTTTATAGATGCCGTCTAGTTTGTATTCGTTGTTCCAGTTTTCAAGGTTGTGCTGTACTTTAATACCACCTTTGAGTGTGGTCGTTTCTGTATTACCACTTGTGATAATAGCACCTAGTTCACTGGTAACTTCCCATGTTCTTTGTTCTGCGTCTGCGTCTGCAGCAAATGCATTTGTTGCAGCAGATGCTGCAACTAAAACTGATAAAAGCTTTAATTTCATTAAAAAATAACCTTTGTATAAATGTATACCTATTTTATTAAAGCGTTACTTGTTAGAGCAAGCAAAACAGCTAAGTAATAATGTAAAAAATTTCATGCAGCAAATACTGCATGAAATTTTATGTCTAATAGCCGCTTTATCACTACAACAATTAAAGATAACTTTAATTAAATAACTATTTAAAATTAGTCTTGCTTGTGTAAATGAACATCCATTTGTGGAAATGGGATTGCAATATTTGCATCATCTAATGCAATTTTAATATTTTCCATTAATGACCAGTAAGTAGGCCAGTAATCAGCAGAGTTAACCCAAGGGCGAACAACAAAGTTTACGCTAGAATCACCTAGCTCAGATACAGCTACTGTATAAGCTGGGTCTTTAAGTATGCGTGTTTCTGCATCTAATACAGATTTTAATACTTCTTTTGCTTGACGTAAATCAGCATCGTAACTAACACCAATAACTAAATCGATACGGCGAGTAGACTCACGCGAGAAGTTAGTAATAGCGCCTGACATTATTTGAGAGTTTGGTACGATGATTACTTTATTATCTGGAGTACGAAGTTCAGTTGAGAATATTTCGATTTTCTTAACAGTACCCATTTTATTACCTGCTTCAACAAAGTCACCAGACTTGAATGGGCGAAGTAAAATAATAAGTACGCCTGATGCGAAGTTAGATAATGAACCTTGTAATGCTAAGCCAACAGCTAAGCCTGCAGCACCTAAAATAGCAATGAACGAAGTTGTTTCAATACCAATTTGCGAAAGTGCCATTAAAATAGTAACAGCAAATACAAGTGTGTACACAATGCTTGAAACAAACGACCCTACAGCTTTATCTACTTTCTTTTTAGCAAAACCTTTTTCAGTTAAGTTAGAACAAAACTTAGCGATACGACTACCAAGTAAAAAGATAACAAGCGCAACAACAGCTTGTATACCGTAGTGTAAGATTAGGCCTGAGTTATCGTTAAGCCAATTAAGTACTGAATCCATATTTACTCCAAATGTTTTTTATTAAGCGTTTTCCGAGCATTATTATACATTAATTTACAATTTATTCTCATAGAATAATGAATTAATACTATTAAATTCGCCTGTATTCGATTTTTCGCGAAGGTTATGCGACAAATATGTTACCTAATCCCCGTAAATACTAGCTGTCCAACACTGATTAAATTTGTTTATTTTAATTTATTTCACTTTTAGACTTCACAACATTTATTATTTTATGTATTATGCGCGCCACACCAAACAAGGTGTGTGTAGTGGCGGTTGTAGCTCAGTTGGTAGAGCCCCGGATTGTGATTCCGGTTGTCGCGGGTTCAAGCCCCGTCAATCGCCCCACTTTTTCTCCTAGTAATGCCCTTATTTATATTTTAATAATTCCCCTAAATTATATTTTTTAATATGCTATACAGCATACCCAAGCTTTATTACCCAAATTAATTAATATTTTAAGCTAAATTAGTTTATCAGCAACCTCTCCCCTTTAATTAGTTTAACTTGAAGATTTATTAGCAAGTATTTAGCCTGCAATTAAATAACATTTATTTAACCAATGTGATTACATTGGCTGTACTTAAGTACAAAAAGTGCTAGATTTCTAGTACTAATACCAAACCTGCATAAATATTTGAGCAACTTAACGAATTAAATTTCACTAAAACGTTGTTAAAATTTTTTTATTTAGAACAACTAGATACAAAAATTTTCGCCTAGTTCTAGCGTGATTTTCTTAACGTTAAATAGACCTCACATATAAGCAGATTGGTATAACATCACTTTATTACAAAACATCAAACTTCCTATGGGATATAAAATTAAGCATGATTAAACAGCTTTTAAGAAATTTACTATGTAGTTATTTGGCCTTAATAAGTTTTAGCTCATTGGCTCAAAGCAATGATGAATATGATAATCTATTGATTAAACTGCAAAAATTAGTTTCTGAAAAGAAATATACTCAGGCTTACGAAAAAAGTAACAGTGAATTTCAATACTTAGGTGAGCCTGTTTATGATTTTTTACTTGGGGTTTCTGCGCTTAAAACAGGAAATGCGGCACCTGCTGTATTTGCTTTTGAACGCGTAGTTGAAAACAACCCTAGATGGTATGAAGCTCGCTTGTACTTAGTTCGTGCTTATTTAACCGTTAATAATTTACCTGCTGCCGATACCCAAGCTTTAATACTGATTAACTCACCTAATACACCTAATAACATAAAGTCTTCGGCCCAGTCGTTACTTGATACAACCACACTTAAAAAGCAAGAAGCTGGACGTTCTTATAAGCAAAATATTGAGCTTGCCCTTGGCGTTGATGGCAACGTAAATGCGGGTACGGCAGAAAATACGATTATAATCCCTAATATTGGTGAATTTTTATTATCGCCAGAAAGTAAAAGTACGCAAGACAACTATGCGCGACTAAATTACAGAGGAAAGTACTCTCACCCTATAGATCAGAAAAGTTTAATCACTTTGAGTGTTAATACCGGGTGGTACAAGTTTGCAGAACTCAGCCAATACGATCGTATAAATGCGCATATTAATGCTGCCTATCAATATAAACAAAATGACATAAGTTGGTTTGCACAAGTATCGACGACTCCATTAATGCTTGATGGCGATCTTTATCGTACTGAATCAGCTTTAACAGCAGGTGCTAGTTATAAGCTGAATAAACAAGTTAATTTATTTAGCTCTGCGACTGCGGGTGTTTTAAATAATAGATTTGATGAAAAGCTCAATAATTCGTTTTATGCAATAAACGCAGGAGCTAGCTATGCAACTAAGCAATGGTTTCAAAGTTTAAGTGTTAACGCTAAAAATGAAGAAGCCGATATTACTGAAGGTGAATTTAATAGCCGTAATATTACGAGTTTGTACTACCAAGTGAACACTCAACTAGCTCAACATTGGCAGTTGTTATCTCTTGCTGGATACCAATGGATTAATTATAAAGATGATCACCCTTTATTTTTACAAGAACGTGCCGATAACCTCTTTATGCTCTCAACCACTGTTCGCTATTTAGTTAATCGTGATTTAGCAATACAGTTGGCTGCCAACTATCAAGATAAATCCAGTAATATTTCTTTATTCGAATATGACCGTTTAGATATCAATTTAAGCGCTTCTTACTCATTTTAATTTAAGGTATTTATGAAACATTTACTCCCTGTAATTACCACTTTACTTTGTGTAAGTTTTTATACACAAGCAAACTCCCCTGCTGGTAAAACTATTTTAGCGCGAGGCTCTGTACTAGCGGTTGATGGAAGCTCTGAACAACGGCAGTTGCAGCGCAGAGATACCGTTTTTGGTGTAGATCGCATTACGACTGGAGAGAAAAGCAAAGCGCAATTTTCAATGTCGGATGGTGGTTTAATCGCTTTAAAAGAAAATTCAGAACTCAATATTGCTAACTACGAATTTGATGATAATACCCAACAAGGTTCTGCTTCTATTGAGTTACTTAAAGGTGGTTTACGCTCTATTTCGGGTGTGATTAAAAAAAATGGCGGCTCTTATAATGTAAAAACCCCCGTTGGATCTATTGGTATACGTGGAACACATTTTGAAGTTCAGCTCGTTGAAGGCAACGTGTTTTTAGCTGTATGGGATGGCGCAATAGATTTAACTTTAGAAAATAATAGCGTGGTTTCTTTGGGTGATAACGAGGCCTTTTCGTTTGCACAAATTACAGCCTCTGGTGAAGTATTAAAAACGACGCGTGCGGCACGTGTGTTTGATCAAAATATAGTAACGATCGACCCTAAAGATGACAACGAAGAAGAGGCTGAACAAGCATCTGTAACTGAAGTTGAAGTAAATGCTTTTGAAGCAGATACAGATACTATGGATATATATTCTGAACAACAATTTCAAACAGTTAGCAGCGCATCTTTAGTCGATCAAATAGCTCAGCGCCAAGGTGTATTTAACTATGAAGCATCAAGCTTTAATGTAAATTCGAGTGTGGGTGCTGTTACTGACTTTGCTATGACTATGGCTGTTGATTTTGATAATGGCACAGTGCCTGATGGCGAAATTAGTTTTAATGACGCGGGCGGAAATTGGTATGCGGCTTACAGCGGTTTAATAAATTTAAGCGAACTTGACTTAGCCGTTACATTTGCATCCCATGGCAACAATAAAGCCGAGGGCGATGTTGATGCAATATTTTTGAATGACTTAGACAACATTACTGGCAACTTTAATCTTAACGAAATAAATAATCCTGATGTAAATGCTAGCGGTTCTTTTAAATTAGAACCATAAACACATTGGATACAAAGCTTTTATTATGGAGTATTTAAAATGACAGCAAAAAATATATTTTTGCTTGGTTCTATGGTGTTTTTGTTAAGTGCCTGTGGAGGCTCAGAAGAAAGCCCTGCTCAAGAGGCAATACAATCACCTACCGCTGAAGTAGTACCGCCAACGGTGACTAGCTATATAAATTTGGCTGGTGTTATAGCGAGCAATCAAACCAAGAATACAAAAGTTTTAGGTGCTGTCACTTCAAGTAGAGGAGTAGTTGGATCAAGCATAGCTAATACACGCGCTAATATTGTTTTTTCACAAACAAACGAAACTGTGCAAGGCAACGTTTCTTTTTTACTTGAAGCTTCGGATACCGATGGCATTGCTGAAGCTAATTTAGTGCTCCCTAGTGTCAATAAAAGCATATCACTGTGTTCTTCTGATTGTGGTTTTGACTACGAAAAATCAATTATAGGCCTCAGCCCTGCACTTTATGGCGTAACTCCAGGAGAGATACGCCTAGAAATATGGATAACTGACACTTTAAATAATCAAGTCCTTGCTGATGCAATTACTTTTAACTGGCAACCATATCAAATTGAAGGTGTTACAGCTCAGCGAGACGAAGATAATATTAATCTTTCGTGGCAAGCTAACCCCGAACTTAATCGTTATAACGTTTATATTGCAACTCAAGCTGGAGTTTCATCTACTAATATTAATGAATTAGAAAACGGGCAACAATTTTTAAGTATTCAAGATACTGCATTAAGCATTACCGAGTCACTTACAGATAAAAGTTATCAAGTACTTATTACCGGTATTGATGGCAGTGGTGAAAGTGGCTTTGCTAATATAATAAACATAGCACCAGTGGGTGGAGAGCTTGCATTTGCACCAGAAGCTAATGCCGATCAGTTTCAGATAAATGAAGATCAAACTCTGCAAGGCAACGTTCTAACAAATGATACGAATCAATACAGTGGCGATTTACGTGTAAATGCAGATGCATTAATTCTACCGCAGCATGGCACCATTAATATAAGTGAAAATGGGGATTTTACTTATATCCCTATTGCAAACTTTAATGGTGAAGATGCCTTTAGCTATCAAGTTGCTAACGAGCTAGGTATGACAGACACCGCAGTTGTAGAGATAACTATTTTAGCTGTTAACGACGCCCCTATTGCGCTTGATAATACTTATAACATCACAAACAATGGAACCTTAGTTGTCCTATCGCCTGGCTTACTTATTAACGATAGCGATATTGATTTAGATAACTTAACTGTTGATACAACGCCTGTTAGCGAACCGACAAGAGGACAATTAACCCTTTTTGATAATGGTAGCTTTGAATACCAAGGCGAGCAGAACATGCAAGGTGAGGACAGCTTTCAGTATAGAGTTGTTGATGCACAAGGTGCTCAGGCTATTGCAAATGTAACTATTGTAAGCTCAAACACTAACGTAGCCCCTGTAACAAAAAATGATAGCTATAGTTTAAGCGAAGATGAAACACTTGTGGTTACAGCAACCAATGGTGTGCTTAGTAACGATACTGACCCAAATAATGACAGTTTTTCAGTTGATGAAACATTTATTGTGGCACCAACACATGGCCAACTATTATTAGCAATTGATGGCAGCTTTAGTTATGTGCCGGATGCTAATTTTAATGGTGTTGATCAATTTCAATATCAAGCTATAGACTCATTAGGTGCAACCTCTACAGCCACAGTAACTTTAATAATAAACAGCCAACCCGATAGCCCTGTCGCACAAAATGATGCCTATCAATTTAGTAAAAATAAACTATTTGAAGTAACAGTACAAAATGGCTTATTAATTAACGATTTTAATATTGAGGCTGGCGATTTATCAGTTAACACCACGGCAATCAATGCAACTCAAAATGGCGAGCTTACATTAAAAGTTGATGGCTCATTTACCTACCAACCAGACTTAGGTTTTATTGGTGTAGATAGCTTTACTTATTCAATTTCAAATGAGCAAGGCTTAACTGCTACAGCTCAAGTAACCTTAAGTGAAAGCGGCGTTAATACTTTTCCAGAAGCCAATAACGATCAATTTACGTTAGACGAAGACAGCTCTGCATCTTTATTAGACGTGCTAGCTAACGACACTGATGCAGATGGCGATACGATTAGTATTTCGAACATAGAAAATATTGCTGGAGAAGCGACTATTGTCGCCGGAAAAATACAGTTTACTCCACCAGCAAACTTTTCAGGTGAGATAGTACTAACTTACACCATTACGGATGGTTATAGCACTGGTAATGAAGGCATAAACGACAGAACAGCAAGTGTGACGATTACCGTGACACCCGTTAATGATGCCCCTACTGCAAATACTGATTCAGCAACGATGAACGAAGATGCTCCTGCGTTATTAGTTAACGTACTAGCTAACGACTCCGACATTGATGGCGATACTCTTACAATAACAGCTGCTACTGCAGATATAGGTTCTGCATCTGTTGTTGATAATAAAATCCAATACACGCCTGCTGCTAATACAAATGGAACAGCAATTATTAGCTACACAATAAGTGATGGTAATGGCGGTACTGCAACTACAAACTTATCAATAATTATTACTCCTGTAAACGATACTCCTATTGCAAACGCAGACTCAGCGACAGTAGATGAAGATGCAGCGCCAATACTAATAAACGTATTGGCAAATGACTCTGACGTGGATGGTGATAGTCTCACTATCAGTGCTGCTTCGGCAGATATTGGCTCAGTCTCAGTGGTTGGCAATCAAATTCAATATACACCGGCAGCCGACGACAACGGCGTAGCAACAGTTACTTATACTGTAAGCGATAGCAGCGGTGGTGCCAGTACAACAACGTTAACTATCACTATTACCCCCGTAAACGATGCTCCAATTGCAAACGCAGACTCGGCTACCATGGCTGAAGATGCAGCACCGATACTAATAAACGTATTGGCAAACGACTCAGACGTGGATGGCGACAGCCTGACGATCAGTGCTGCCTCGGCAGATATTGGCTCGGTCTCAGTGGTTGGCAATCAAATTCAATATACACCGGCGGCCGACAGCAATGGCTTAGCAATAGTTACTTATACCGTTAGTGATAATAATGGCGGAACAGATAATACCACGGTCACTATTACTATAACTGCAGTGAACGATACACCTGTTGCCAATAACGATACTGCTACTATGGCTGAAGATGCAGCGCCAATACTGATAAACGTATTAGCCAATGACTCAGATGAAGACGGCGACAGCTTGACGATAAGTGCAGTCTCAGCTGATATTGGCTCAGCCTCAGTAGTTGGCAATCAAATTCAATACACACCGGCAGCTGATAGCAATGGCTTAGCAACAGTTACTTATACCGTTAGTGATAATAATGGTGGAACAAATACTGCCACGGTCGCTATTACGATAACTGCCGTGAATGATGTACCTGTTGCCAATAACGATACCGCTACTATGGCTGAAAATGCAGCGCCAATACTGATAAACGTATTAGAAAATGACTCAGATGTAGATGGCGACAGCCTGGCGATCAGTGCAGCATCAGCCGATATTGGCTCAGTCTCAGTAGTTGGTAATCAAATTCAATACACACCGGCAGCCGATAGCAACGGCTTAGCAACAGTTACTTATACTGTTAGTGATAATAATGGTGGAACGAATACTGCCACGCTCGCTATTACGATAACTGCCGTGAATGATGCACCTGTTGCCAATAATGATACCGCAACCATGGCTGAAGATGCAGCACCAATACTGATAAACGTATTAGCAAATGATACTGACTCTGATGGCGATAGCTTGGTGATCTCTTCAGCCTCAGCTGATATTGGCTCGGTCTCAGTAGTTGGCAATCAAATTCAATATNCACACCGGCAGCCGATAGCAACGGCTTAGCAACAGTTACTTATACTGTTAGTGATAATAATGGTGGAACGAATACTGCCACGCTCGCTATTACGATAACTGCCGTGAATGATGCACCTGTTGCCAATAATGATACCGCAACCATGGCTGAAGATGCAGCACCAATACTGATAAACGTATTAGCAAATGATACTGACTCTGATGGCGATAGCTTGGTGATCTCTTCAGCCTCAGCTGATATTGGCTCGGTCTCAGTAGTTGGCAATCAAATTCAATATACGCCTGAAGCCAATACCAATGGACTTGCCACGGTAACTTATACGATTAGTGATAATAATGGCGGAACCAATACAGCCACAGTGGTCATTACCGTAACTGGTGTTAACGATGCACCTGTAGCATTGGTTCAAAGTTTTAGTATTAGTGAAAATGCTACAGATGGCGACATCATAGGGACTGTTAGCGCGTCAGATATTGAGAACCAGACCTTAACTTATAGTTTAACTGGCGGTGACACTGCTTCATTTGAAATTAATAGTAGCTCTGGTGTTTTATCAACCGTAGGTGAAAGCCCATTTGATTTTGAAACAACTAATCAATATATCTTAAATGTCACTATAACTGATGATGGCACACCTAATGAAAGTTCAAACGTTAACATAACCGTTAATATTACTGATGAAGTTGAACTCCTTATTCCAACTGAAGATGTGACATTTGGCCGCCCAATTACAGGTGAGCTTGATCTTTCAAACATTTTTTCTGGTGGTGAGTTTAAAGACAGTATTGAGCTTAATGGCAAACTATATTTTGTTGGTTTTACCAACAATGCTGATAAAGACCTTCTTATTGTCTCTTACTCAAACAATGGTGATATGAATACTACCTTTAATAACACCGGCACTAAAATACTCGATTTAGATCAAGACGAAGAAGCCACCGCTATTATTTCTGACGGTACAGATCTTTTCATTGCCTATTCTAGTTTTGATGGCACCCATAATGAAGCTTGTATACTTAAAATGGATCTCGCTGGAACGTTAAGCACTGGTTCGGATGATGATGATGATGACGACGACGGTGAAAGTGGCGCAGGTGTTCAGTGTACAACGCTTAATAGTACTACCGTTATTAATGACCTTGAAATTGATGGCGATAAATTACTGGCTGTGGGCAAACACTTTGATGGCACTCAAAACGATAGTTTATGGATACATTATAAAAAATCAGATCTAGATTTTGAGAACTCTACTCCAGCTATTGTCGATGTTAGCGGCGCTAATCGAGATGATGAAGGCTTTGCAATTAAGAACTTTGATGATTCCGATTACTTAGTGGTTGGGAGTGTTACCAATGCAGAGGGAACAAAAGACTCTCTACTTCGTTATTTAAAATCTGATGGCGATAATGACAATAACTTTAATGGTGGTGCAGCACTAACAATTGATATATTTGATAATGATAAAGATGACGAACTTTTTGCTGTAGGCGGAGTTGTTGATTCTGAATTTACTGCCTTCGCAGGTGGATATGTAACAAGAACCAGCGGTGAAAAAGAAGCGGTAGTATTAGCTATTAATAAAGATGGGGAGCTAATCACCACCTTTGGTAATGCTGGTATTGCAATTTATGATATTGATAATGATAGTGGAAATGGTGATGGCGGCGCTAAAATTACAGGTATTAAACACGAGCCTAGTAACAATGGCATTAGTTTGTCGGGGACGACTGGCGTATCAGCCTCAGAAAAATTATTTTCAGCACGGATTAATAATCAAGGTACTTTAGATAGTGCCTATGGCACCTCCGGCATTAATATAATTGATGGTATAAGTGGTAAGCAATTTGCCAATACTTTAGCTATCGACTCTAATGACACTATTTGGGTAGCTGGTGTTAATGATGACTCAAATACAAAACCGTTTATTGCAGCAATAGACAGCCAAGCCACATTATTTAGTAACTTTGAAACGAATGGTTACTTTACCCTTAATAATTTAGTAGATGCGACAAACGATGAATCAATGCACGTTTTACAACTTAGCAATGACCCTCATGCTGGTAAGTACATTCTTGCATCAACGGCTAAATCGGACTCAATTACTAAGTTAGTATTAACACGCTTTACGAGTGCGGGTGATATAGATACTAGCTTTAGCGAAAGTGGCCATAAAGAAATTGCCATAGATTTGAGTAAGTCGCGCGTCGCTTTAACCGAGCAAAGCGACGGCAATTTAGTTATTACAGGCTCTAAAAATAGTGAAAATGGTGAAGCGGGCTTTGTAGCTAAAGTTGATCAGTCTGGTAATTTAGACACTTCATTTGCAACAGACGGTGTATACACAACCTCTGTCAGTGGCGCAGAATTGGTAAACCTGACAGGTATTGCACTTGATAATAGCGGTAACATTATTACTGTTGGGTCAATCGTAATAAGTGGCACTCCTAGCCCAATCGTTATAATGTTGACGCCAGAAGGTACCCTTGAGCCTAACTTTGGCACTGGCGGAAGTATCATAGGCTCAGCTTTTGAGTACTATAACCGTGTACATACCGACAATGCAGATATTTTCATTGGTGGTAAGGCAGTATTAAGTGGCACTTCAAAGCTAATCGCATTGAAGTTAAGCTCAAACGGTACTGAAGTCTTTAAATATGTAGGTGAAGGAACCACAGATACCGACAATAAAATAGCGCAGATTTTGACTGACACAACGGGTAAGTTATATTTAATAGCAAACCTTATTGATTCGCCAAATAAAGCCAATGTTATTAGACTGCTTGTTACGGGTACGCTCGATACTAGCTTTGCCGTAAATGGTGTCGGTGAATATACTTTGGCCTCAACCGGTAACACTGAGCTAAGCGGTGCAGCGATCGATAGTAGCAACCGACTTATTTTAGCCGGCAAGGCTAACAATAAAGGAATGTTAGCGCGTATCTTAACTGACGGTACTTTAGACAATACGTTTGGACCCAGTGGTGCCGGATTTTATGAAGCAAGCCAATGTACCAGTACACATGTATTTACTTCAATCATCTTACAAAATGATACCCAAGTTGTTGTAAGCAGCACCTGTAATGACACTAACTCTAACAATGTTAGTATTTCTAAATTCAATTTTGTAGAAGATGGAGCTTAGCCTTAAATTATGAAAGTTGAATTTTTTGGTGTTAGAGGCTCAATGGCTTCAGCAGGAAGTAATACGCACATTTTTGGAGGAAATACCTCATGTGTGTACATCGAACAAAATAATGGCAAAGATCTCATTTTAGACTCTGGTACCGGTATTGTAGAACTCGGTACACGTTTACTAGAAACACAAAGTCCTATCAATATTTTGCTAACGCATAACCATTGGGACCATATTCAAGGGTTTCCTTTTTTTAAACCTATTTACCAACCTAACCGCGATATAACTATTACTGTGGGTAACGTTGATGATAAAAAAAGTGAAGATGCCATATTAAAGCAAATGAGTGGTTCGTACTTTCCGGTGTGTTATCAAGATTTACCTGCCAGCATTACGCTTAATACTGATTTATCGTCTCAAAAGCAATTTACACTTAATGGTTTTTTGGTTTCGACTGCTCCACTAAATCACCCTGGTGGTGGTACTGCTTATTGTATTAAAGCAGATGAAAAAAAGGTGGCTTACGTTACCGACAATGAGCTAAATCCGCCAGAAAAAGCAAACACAAGTATTAGCGAATGGGTCAACTTTATTGAAGGCGCTGATTTACTAATTCATGATGCTCAATTTATAGATGCAGACTTGCCTCTTAAACATGGTTGGGGGCATAGCACCATAGATCAGGTGGCTGAGCTTGCTATAAAAGCGAGTATTAAAAATGTGGTTATTATTAGCCACGATCCATCAAGAACCGATGAACAGTTATTAGCTATAGAAAAATATTTACACACGCAGTACGCTCAACAGGTAAAAATAGAGTGCGGCCGAGAAGGACGAGTTTTTGATTTTTAGTCTATCAAGGAGCGTTACTCATTAGCTCCTTAAAACCAATTACTTCAAAGCACTTTTTCATTGGCGCTGTTATTACATTATTAATTGCATCAATAGAGCTATTTTCAACTGGGTCGCTTGCAAAGTTAGTGAACCGCGTAGAAGGTATAATATACGACTCTCGGTTGTTACTAACACTTTCAGAGACGCCTAGGCGTATTGATGAAACCGTTGTAATAATTGATATCGATGAAAAGAGCATGCAAGAACAAGGACGCTTTCCTTGGAGTCGCTCAAAAGTAGCTGACCTTGTTACAAAGCTTACTGATGCAGGTGTTATTGTTATTGCATTCGATATATTTTTTTCTGAACAGGAAGAAAACCCTGTTACAAAAATTATGTCTGAAATTCCTGATTTATCAAAAAAGTACACCATCCCCTTTGCTGAAATTACTAAACAAGTCGATGCAGACACAAAACTAGCAAGCGCATTATCTAAAAATGATACTGTTCTTGGTTTTTTATTAATTGATGAACAACTCACTAATCAAAACTTGCCAGCTAAAAGCAGTGTTGTATGGGCAAATGCGGATCATACTAATTCACAAATAAACCAGTTTCCTGGTGCTATTGTAAATATTCCTCAGTTACAAAATGCTACAACGGGCACCGGTTTTATCAATGCACATAGCGATGAAGATGGCTTTATACGTAAAGCAGCTCTTATAAATCGAGTTGGCAATAAGCTCTACCCTTCTTTAGCACTTGAAGTTGCTCGACTTTATACCCTTGCTGAAAACATAGAAACTCGTTCCAATATATTAGATGGTATAACGTTATTCGAAGGTATAAAGTTTCAAGATAAGTGGATTCAAACTGATGAATATGGGCAAATATTAATTCCTTACAAAGGGCGTGCACATAGCTTCCCTTATTATTCGGCTACCGATATTTTGACCAAAAAAATTGGTTTAGAGGAATTAGAAGGCACTGTAGCGTTTATTGGTACATCGGCAATTGGACTCGCTGATTTAAGATCAACACCTGTTGGTTTACAGTATCCCGGTGTTGAGGTACATGCCAACATATTTGAAGGGTTAATGCACCCAGAACTACTTCCATCTAAACCTAATTGGTCACTGGGAGCAAGTTTACTCATCATTGCATTAACGGGTAGCGTATTGTCGTTTTTTAGCCACGGTAAGAGCGCACGTTTTATTATTATTTTGTCTCTTATAGTCACAAGTGTCGTTATATTTTTAAACGTTTATTTATGGTCAGTACAAAAAATTAGTTTACCTTTATTAATGCCCCTTTTACTCATCATTATATTAGCGGGTTATTACATCATTGTTGGTTCTATCGCTGAAATGAAACATAGCCGAAAAATAAAATCTATGTTTGACCAATATATGCCTCCTGAGCGTATAAATCAGATGATACTACAGGGTAAAAGTTTATCTCAAAAAAGTGAGCGAAAAAATATGACGGTGCTATTTGCCGACATCCGTAGCTTCACTTCTTTATCCGAAAGTATGTCGCCCCATCAGTTAAGTGAATACTTAAACGAATATCTTACGGCTATTACCAAAATCATATTTGATCATAACGGAACTATTGATAAGTACGTAGGCGATATGGTGATGGCATTTTGGAATGCTCCACTAAAAGATGAAAACCACGCTCGCCATGGTGTTGAAGCCGCTATGGGTATGATTAACGGGTTAACGCAAGTAAATCAGTTATTTGCAGAAAACAATCAGCCTGCAATAAAAATTGGTATCGGTTTAAGTACTGGCGATATGAATGTAGGTGATATGGGTTCGGTTTACCGTAAAGCCTATACAGTTCTTGGTGATACTGTTAATTTAGGTGCTAGAGTAGAAAGCTTGACCAAATTTTATGGCGTAGCTATTCTTGTTACAGAAGAAACGATGAAGGAATGCCCTCATATTTCATTTCGTTTAATAGATAAAGTACAAGTTGTCGGAAAAACAACGGCTGTACTGTTGTTTGAGCCTATAAACTTTACAGATAAGCTCGATGAAGAACAGTTAAATGAAGTTAAAAAATCACAGCAGGCCATGACGCTTTTTTATAATAAAAACTGGCCACAAGCGCTTAGCTTATTTAAAGAACTACACAGCACGACCATATTTAGCTCTGACGTTTATACCATTTTTATCGAACGTATTAAGGGCACTGATTTGCAAACACTAGCTAAGGATTGGAATGGTGCCTTCAAACATACTAAAAAGTAGTAAACATATGCGACAGCACATTAAAGACAAAACAAACCTTCAGCATTTTATCGATATTAGTATTAGGCTAACAACAGAAAAAAACTCGTCTAAGTTACTTGATGAAATACTGCAAGTTGTGATGTCGATAGCAAATTCTGATGCTGGCAGCATTTACTCTATTACCCCAAACAAACAACTCAAGTTTGAAACGGTAATAAATAAGTCATTAAATCTTTATTTAGGTGGAACTTTAGGGAGCCCTGTAGATTTTCCTAATATAGATCTTTTTATTGATGGCAAACCAAACGAAACCGCTATTGTTGCCCACTCTGCAAATTCTGGCGAAGTGATTAACATTCCTGATGTGTATGATGCCCTGCCCTTTGATATGAGCGCAGCTCGCAAAATGGATGCACGCACAGGTTATCGTTCTGAGTCCATGCTAACAATTCCTTTAAAAGATCATGAAGATGACATTATTGGTGTAATCCAGCTTATAAATGTAAAAGATGCGCAAAATAAAAACATTCCTTTTAGTGAAGAGCTTGTCACTCTAATTCGATCTTTTGCCTCTTTAGGCGCTATTTCACTAACTAACTCGACACTAATTAAGGGAATGGAAGATCTTTTTTCAACCTTTGCTGAAACAATTGCGATGGCAATAGATGAAAAGTCTCCTCATACCGGTGGCCATTGTAAACGAGTGCCAGCACTCACGTTAATGCTAGCTGATGCCGTGCATGATATAAATAAAGGCCCTTTGGCTTCATTTTCAATGAGTGAAGCCGACCGACATGAGCTTGATATAGCAGGCTGGTTACATGACTGCGGGAAAATCGCGACTCCCGATCACATTATGGAAAAGTCGACAAAACTAGAAACTATTTTTGATCGAATAAAATATGTAGATGCTAAATTTGAAATAATTAGCCGAGATTTAAAAATAGCGTATCAGCAAAAAATCATCTGTGCGATGAAGCTGCAAAAACCTATCGAAGTTCAACAATTTGAACGCCTACTTGATACCGAGCTTAAACAGTTGGCATTAGACCGTGCATTATTACAGCGTGTGAATGTAGGGGGCGAGTTTTTAGGTGATGCAGAACTTGAGCACATTGAACGCATTGCAAACAAATACCAACTCGTTATAAATGATATTAATACACCATTGCTCTCAGCTGATGAAGTTGAAAACTTAACAATACGAAGAGGCACGTTAACCGAAGCCGAACGTGAAGTAATGAAACGTCATATGGATGTAACTAAAAATATTTTAGATGCCCTGCCGTTCCCTAAACACTTAAGCAATGTGACTGAATATGCTTTAGGTCATCATGAAAAACTTGACGGTACTGGTTACCCAAGAGGTTTAACCAAAGAGCAAATGTCGGTGCCTGCAAGGTTAATGGCTATTACGGATATTTTTGAAGCGCTATCTGCAGTAGACAGGCCCTACAAAAAAGCAAAACCGGTCAGTGAGTGTTTATTTATTTTAGGGTCAATGGTTGCTAAAAACCATCTTGATGCTGACATTTTTGCTATTTTTATTGAGTCGCAAGTCTATAAAAATTATATCAATGAATATGCTAACCCAGAGCAGCTAGATGAGGTAGATTTTGATAACTTACCCGGTTACACACCTATAAGTTAGCACCTATAAAGCAATGCCTATCCAAACAAAAAAATGCCACCTTACGGTGGCATTTACACACGGGGTTATTTCTACTTATAGAAATCCTTTTACTTTTTATTTGTTTTTTTATGTTGTTTTATTAACAAAAAATATGTTCCCAAAGGTAGCATTTAGCGCTTTGGGTAGCAACAGTAAAAGGTAAAGTTCATATATCTGCCATATTAACGTCATAAAAAAGCGCGAAGTAAATTCGCGCTCGTATACTTAACTGCCGTTATATTTTAATACAAACGTATTTTTCTTCTAGGTACTCATCCAGCCCTTGATGCCCACCTTCTCGGCCCAAACCAGATTGTTTAACGCCACCGAAAGGCGCTACTGGGTTTGATATAACACCTTCATTTACACCTACCATACCAAATTCAAGCCCTTCACTAATTCGGTAAATTTGCTTAATATTTTGGCTATAAAAATAGGCTGCTAGACCAAATGGTACATCGTTAGCAAGTGCAAGCACTTCACTTTCTTCATCAAAAGGAATAACCGTTAATACTGGACCAAATACTTCTTCGTGGTAAATATCCATGTCAGTAGTTACGTTGTTTACTATTAATGGGTTTTGAAAGCTGCCACCTAAGTCACTATTATCGCCAATCAACGTAGCACCTTTATCGAGTGCGTCTTGTACTAACTGTTGTACTTTCTCTTTGGCTTTAGGGTAAATAAGCGGACCAATATCAACATCGTCTTCAAAACCATTTGCCACTTTTAACGCTGCAACCTTAGGCGTGATTTTTGACAGTACTTTGTCGAGAATATTACGCTGTATAAAGATACGGTTTGCAGCAACACATGCCTGCCCACTATTTCTAAATTTAGCCGCCATTAGCCCTTCTACAGCTTCATCTAAATCTGCATTATCAAAAATGATAAAAGGCGCATTGCCGCCAAGCTCCATCGAGGTGCGTTTAATTGTGTCTGCACATTGAGATAGCAACTGCTTACCTACACCGGTAGAGCCGGTAAATGTAAACTTACGCACGATTTCTGAGTCAGTCAGCATTTTACCTACTGTTTTGGCATCTTGTGAAACCAGTACATTAAATGCACCTTTAACAAAACCAGCTTGATCGGCCAAATAAGCAAGTGCGATAGCGCATAGTGGCGTATGTTCAGAAGGTTTAAGTATAAAGCTACAGCCCGCAGCGTAAGCTGGAGCTACTTTACGAGTAACCATAGCAACAGGGAAATTCCACGGCGTAATACCAGCTACAACACCGACAGGCTGCTTAAAGTTAGTTAAACGATGCGAGTTATCTGTTGGCGGAATTACATCTCCGTAACTACGTTTGGCTTCTTCTGCAAACCATTTGATAAAACCTGCACCGTAGTTAATTTCGCCAAGGGATTCTTTGAGTGGTTTACCTTGCTCTTTGGTCATTAGCTCTGCAAGTGTTTGCTTGTGCTTTATAACTAGCTCGTACCAGCGCATCAACGTTTCGCTTCGCTCGGTGGCATTCGTCGCTTTTAACTTAACAAAAGCCCCTTGAGCTGCAGTTATTGCGCTATTTACACCCTGCTCGTCAATATCGCTTACATCAACAATACTTTTTTCGGTAGCGGGATCGTTAACGCTAAAGTGCGTATCAGTTTTATAAAATTCGCCGTTAATAAATGAGTCTGAGAAAATAAGATTACTCAAAATAAACCTCCAAAATAGATTTTAGGGATTGGGTTGAACTCGTAGCAGCGGGTTTACCCCGCGTTTATATAATCTGAAAAATACGTGATCATTTTGATGTTCAAGTTTGAGATTAGAAAAATTTAACTTAAAACGTTTGAGATTTAAAAACGCGACATAAAGTCGCTGCTACGTGTTTATAAATGCTTTTTTGAAACAAAAAAGCCGCTGTATCAAACAGCGGCTTTTAATATATACATCGTTAAAAACTAGTGCTCTTCATTAACGATATTGAGATTGTACTTAGGTATTTCAACCACTAAGTCTTCATCTCTTATAATTGCTTGGCAACCAAGGCGTGACTCAGGCTCTAAACCCCATGCTTTATCTAGCATGTCATCTTCTAGCTCATCACTCTCTTGTAGTGAATCAAATCCTTCACGAATCACTAAATGACACGTAGTACATGCACACGACTTTTCGCAGGCATGTGCAATACTAATGCCATTTTTAAGTGCCGCGTCAAGTACCGTTTGGCCTGCAGGGGCTTCAATTGCAGCGCCGTCAGGACATAATTCAGGATGTGGAAGAAAAACAATTTGTGGCATTCTAATCTCTCTTAAATGTTGTCTACTGACTGCCCTGTAAGGGCCTTTTTAATTGATGCATCCATTCTACGCGATGCAAAGTCGCTACTCGCATTATCGACTTTTTCGATAGCTGCTTTAATTTCGCCAGGCTCTTGTGCATTTTCGCGCACTTTTACCAGTTCTGCAATTTCAGCGCGCAAGTTAGCAAGTTGCATATCGTCAAGCAATGCAGCATCGGCTGCAAGTGATGCATTAAGCGCTTCTATTACGCGTAGTGCTTCTACTTGTTGCTCTTTAAGCATACGTGCTTGCATATCGCCTTTAGCGTTGCTCATTGACTCTTTTAGCATGTTAGCTACTTGGTCATCAGATAAACCAAACGAAGGCTTAACCTGAATCTCAGCTTGTACACCTGTTGATTTTTCCATAGCTGAAACACTTAATAAGCCATCTGCATCTACCTTAAAGGTCACACGAATATGCGCAGCGCCTGCCGCCATTGGTGGAATACCTTTTAAGCTAAACTTAGCAAGCGATCGACAATCATCAACAAGCTCACGCTCGCCTTGCAGCACATGTAATGACATAGCTGTTTGGCCGTCTTTAAACGTTGTAAATTCTTGCGCGCGAGCTACCGGAATCGTTGTATTGCGTGGAATGATTTTTTCAACCAAACCGCCCATCGTTTCAAGGCCTAGCGACAACGGCAATACATCAAGTAACAACATGTCAGAATCAGGCTTATTGCCAATTAACACATCAGCCTGAAGCGCAGCACCTAGTGCTACTACACGATCTGGGTCGATTGAAGTCAGTGGCTCTTTATCAAAAAAACTTTGTACTTGGCTACGTACCAGTGGCATACGGGTTGAACCGCCTACCATAATAACTTGCAGTACTTCGTCGTTTTCTATGCCAGCATCTTTTACAGCACGACGACACGAACGCAGCGTTTTTTTAACGAGTGGCATAGCCATTTCGTCAAACGTTTCGCGCGTTACTTCTACTGTGTATTTTTGATCGTCAAACTCAAGACCTACGTTTACTTTAGCGTATTGGCTTAATGCTTCTTTACACGCTTTTGCTTTATTGATGAATAAACGTAAAACTGAAGGTGACAACGCTGACACACCAGTTTGCTGCTTAAAGTAATCAACAAGTAGTGAGTCAAAGTCATCGCCGCCGAGGCTTGAGTCGCCACCGGTTGCCATTACTTCAAACACACCTTGGTGTAATCTAAGTACTGATATATCAAATGTACCACCGCCTAAGTCGTAAACAGCAATAATACCTTCTTGGCCAGAATCTAAACCATAAGCAACGGCTGCTGCTGTTGGCTCATTTAATAAACGTAGTACGTTAATACCAGCAAGTTCTGCGGCATCTTTAGTACTTTGGCGCTGTGCGTCATCAAAGTACGCTGGTACTGTGATTACAGCCCCTAAAATTTCTTGGTTGCCAAAACTTTGCTCAGCTCGTGCTTTTAATGCGGCTAAAATATGGCTTGATGCTTTAATTGGACTGATTTTACCTGCCGCAGTTTCTATTGCTAGCGCACCATTGTGCTCACAAAACTCATACGGTAGTTGCCCATAACTTTGCTCTATTTCAGCCTGAGTTTTACCTAAAAAACGCTTAATCGAAATAAGTGTATTAGCAGGGTCTTGCGTTGCTGCTTGTGCAGCCTCTGCGCCAACAGTAATACCGCCTGCTTGATAACGAACAACCGACGGTAACATAGCCGCGCCAAGATCATCAGTTAACGTGCGGGCTTCGCCACTTTGTACTGTTGCAACTAATGAGTTAGTTGTACCAAGATCAATACCAATAGCTAGTTTATGTTCGTGTGGTGCCGCGCTCTGCCCCGGCTCAGCAATTTGCAATAATGCCATAATGCTCTTTAAACTCGTGTTGCTCGCTTTGCAGCAAGTAATTAATCGTCAAATAAACTGTCTTCAATACGCTCTAGTTCGTCACGTAACTTATAAACAAACTTCAGTTTACGAATATTATCTGCGGCAAGTTGATATTGCTGCTCATCGTTACTTGCGAGTTGCTCGGCAAGTTGTGCACTGTACTGCGTGTTTAGTTGCTTAATTTGTTTTTCAAAATTTGCAATCGCAGTATCAGGATCGCGCGACGATGTTAGCTCTTCAAGCTCTTCGCGAAGTTCCATTTGCTGCATTAAAAACATTGGATCTTGCAAGGTTTGCTGCTCTGCACGAATATCAACGCCTAGCTCGCTCAGCATATATTCAGCACGTTTTACTGGGTGCTTTAATGTTTGTAGCGCATCGTTAATTTCGGCGGCGCTTTGCACTGCCATTAACTTATCGCGGCTGCTCGCATTCGCGTGGCGATCTGGATGTACAGTACGCTGTAATTCCAAGTAGTGCTTGTTAACCGTTGCTAAATCAATATTGTAATCAACGGGGACTGCAAATAATTCAAAGTAACGCATAACTTCAACCAATAATATTCAGAAATAACAAAGCCCTACATTAACTGGCAGGGCTTATTTATACTACAAAGATATTTTAAGCTTAAACGGTAAAGCTTTCGCCACAACCACACTCATCTGCTTGATTAGGGTTTCTAAATTTAAACCCTTCATTTAAGCCTTCTTTAGTGTAGTCGAGCTCTGTGCCATCGATGTAAACTAAGCTTTTAGCGTCAACAATTAATGTTACACCTTTAGCCGCAAAAGTTTCATCGTCTTCGTTTAAATCGTCAACAAACTCAAGTACATAAGCAAGACCTGAACAGCCCGTCGTTTTAATGCCAACGCGCAGGCCTAAACCTTTACCGCGGTTTGCTAAAAATGATTGTACGCGGTTTGCTGCCGCATCTGTCAATGTCACTGCCATGAGTTTCTCTTCTTACTTCGCTTGTTTGCTTTTGTAGTCTGCAATTGCTGCTTGAATTGCGTCTTCGGCTAAAATTGAACAGTGAATTTTCACTGGTGGTAATTCAAGCTCTGCACTGATATCAGTGTTTTTAATTGTCGCTGCTTCGTCTAGCGTTTTGCCTTTAACCCACTCTGTTACAAGTGAAGATGAAGCAATTGCGCTACCACAACCGTAGGTTTTGAATTTTGCATCTTCAATAACGCCTTCGGCAGATACTTTAATTTGCAATTTCATTACGTCACCACATGCTGGTGCGCCTACCATACCCGTTGCCACTGACGGATCATTCTTATCTAGAGTACCTACGTTACGTGGGTTTTCTACGTGGTCGATTACTTTATCACTATAAGCCATTATTCTATCCTCATTACCTGCTAGGGTATGTGCTCACACTATTAGTGGTGAGCCCATTCAACTGAATCTAAATCAATACCTTCTTGATGCATCTCCCAAAGTGGAGACATCTCACGTAGGCGACCGATAGAGTTTTTCATTAATTCGACGGTGTAATCAATCTCTTCTTCGGTAGTAAAGCGACCAATACTAAAACGAATTGAGCTATGTGCTAATTCGTCGTTACGGCCAAGTGCACGTAATACATAAGAAGGCTCTAAGCTTGCAGATGTACAGGCTGAACCTGACGATACTGCAATGTCTTTTACTGCCATAAGTAACGACTCACCTTCAACAAAGTTAAAGCTGATGTTTACAATGCCAGGTACTGATTGGTCTTGCGTGCCGTTAAAGTATACTTCGTCCATATCAGCCATAATGCCGTCGATTAAACGATTACGTAAGGCGCTGATGTGTGCGTGATCTTTTTCGAAATCTTGCTTAGCAATTTTAAACGCAGTACCCATACCCACTAATTGGTGAGTAGCTAGTGTACCAGAGCGCATACCACGTTCATGTCCGCCACCGTGCATTTGCGCTTCAAGGCGAGCACGTGGTTTACGACGAACGTAAAGTGCGCCAACACCTTTAGGGCCATACACTTTATGTGCAGAGAACGACATAAAATCAACTTTAAGCTGTTGCACGTCGATTAATACTTTACCCGCGCTTTGCGCTGCATCTACGTGGAACATAATTTTACGTTCGCGACACATTTCGCCAATAGTCGCGATATCTTGAATTACACCTAGCTCGTTATTAACGTGCATGATGCTTACAAGTACTGTGTCGTCACGCATTGTGTCGGCAAGTTTTTGTAAATCAAGTAGGCCGTTTTCTTCAACGTCCATGTAAGTTACTTCAAAACCTTGGCGCTCAAGCTCACGACATGTGTCGATTACTGCTTTATGCTCAGTTTTAGCGGTAATAACGTGCTTACCTTTTTTCTTGTAAAACTGTGCTGCACCTTTAATAGCAAGGTTATTTGATTCTGTTGCACCCGATGTGAAAACAATTTCACGTGGGTCTGCATTAATTAAATCAGCAATATCTGTACGTGCTTGGTCAACAGCTTCTTCTGCTTGCCAACCAAAACGGTGTGAGCGTGACGCAGGATTACCAAACTTACCGTCCATTGTCAGGCATTGCATCATTTCTTTAGCAACACGTTCGTCAACAGGCGTGGTCGCTGCGTAATCTAAATAAATCGGTAACTTCATTTCTCTCTCCGCTGCAGGTCAACCTTAAAGTTGACAGCTTACTTGAATGTTTTCCAACTGCTTAATTGCATTATTAATACTGTTATCTTGGCGCGATGCTATTTCTTTCACATCTGATTTTTCCACCAATTCAGCAAGGGTAATATTATTCAAAAATTCTTCTATGCGTGCGCTTAGGTCTGACCACAAATTATGTGTTAAACAACGCATACCACTCTGACAGCCGGTATCGGCACCTTGGCAACGTGTTGCATCGACCGATTCGTCTACGGCGCTAATAATATCGCCAACAGAGATAACGCTCGCTTCACGCCCTAGTAAATAACCACCACCAGGTCCACGAACAGAACTTACTAGGCCATTTTTACGTAAACGAGCAAATAATTGTTCAAGGTAAGACAAAGAAATTTCTTGTCTTTGTGAAATATCAGCAAGGGCTACAGGACCTACACCTGTGTGTAGTGCAACATCCAGCATAGCTGTAACGGCATATCTGCCTTTTGATGTTAACTTCATAACGCCCCCTGCACAAAAGAGTGCAAATTTTAATTACCAGAGTAAATTAGTCAAGTATTATCACTTGATAAAAATTTGATTTAGAAACTCTTACTTTTAAATTGTAGAGTTAACAAATTTTCAATACTTGACCTCTTTGGTCAAGTATTACAGCCATTGTAATTACCTGAGTAATTTAGTCAAGTATTAGCGCGTTAATTAGTCTAGGTCTTTTATAACTAATAGCTATACCTAAGTTACTTAGGGATAGCCTTATTAATTGAGGTGAGAATACCGCGTAAAATATTCATTTCAGCATCTTCAGGGTGAGCTCGGTTGAACAAACGGCGCAATTTAGTCATAACTAAACCAGGGTGTTGCTTGATGATAAAGCCTGTTTTAAACAACGTGTCTTCAAGGTGATCATAAAACAGCTCAGTTTGCTTTGAGCTTGGGTAAACTGCATCGTCTTCTTCAACCTTTTTAGGTTGTTGATTTAAAAATGCCATGCGAGTTTCGTAGCTAAGTGTTTGTACGGCCATAGCTAAATTAAGCGAGCTGTACTCTGGATTAGCAGGAATACATACATGGTAATTACAAAGCTGTAATTCTTCATTAGTTAAACCACTGTTTTCACGACCAAATACTAGCGCTACAGGACCATTTACGGCTTCAGCAACGAGCTTTTCACCACATTCACGTGGTTCAACCATTGGCCACGAAAGCGTACGAGAACGCGCACTTGTGCCAATCGTTAATGTACAGTCAGCGATAGCTTCTTCAACGGTACCTACAATAACTGCATTGCCTAAAACATCAGTTGCGCCTGCAGCTAATGCACTTGCTTGGCTGTCTATTTCGCAAGCAGGATCAACTAAATAAAGTTTTGATAAACCCATGGTTTTCATGGCGCGAGCCGCCGAACCAATATTGCCCGAATGTGACGTGTTAACTAAAACAATGCGAATATCATCTAAGATCATTACTGTGCTACTTTGCTATGCCAAAAAATTGCGCAAATTCTAACATGAAAATGTAATAAGATCCTAGATTCAAAAGGCTAGATCCTATGATCAAACCCAATATAACGATTCTTACATGGATAAGTTCTAGGGATATAACGCCGATTTGTTTTGATGCTTAAACCATTGCCGCTTTTACATAGACATCAAAACGGTTCTTTTTGGTTTTGATCTGCATACTTGGGGTTTTTTCGTTTAAGAATGGGGCGTAATCGGGGCGCTTTACAACGACACGCTTACTGGCAAGTGGATAGGCAAAATCAAGTAGGTCGTCAGCGTCGTTGTCTGCACCAACAAGCTCTTGGAATACGCGCATTTCTTTTTTAACTAATGCTGATTTTTCGCGATGCGGGAACATGGGATCTAGATAAACAACATCAGGCATGCTTTCGCATTGAGAGAGCAAAGTATGGCTTGAGCCAAATATTAGGCTCATATTTTCTTTCATCCACAAACCAATTTCAATATCGCTATAGGCTCGCTTTAAACCATCGTATAAAAGTGCAGCTACAACCGGGTGACGTTCATGTAATATAACTTTGCACCCTAGCGAGGCAAGTACAAAACCATCTCGCCCTAAACCAGCGGTAGCATCAAGTACAACAGGCGTTGCGCCTTTATTTAAACCCACCGCTTTGGCAATTGCTTGCCCTTTACCACCGCCAAACTTACGCCTATGGGCGGCAGCACCGGTTACAAAATCAACGTTAATTGCACCTAGTTTAGGCTCGTCGGTTTTAAATAGACTTAACCCTTTATCATCGTAATGTAAGCTAAAGCCACTGCAATTTTGCGCCCATTGGGCTAAACCAAAGCGTGTTTCTAATTCATTTAAATAAGGGCGTAACTCTTTAAAAGCACACTGAATAACCACAATAAACTCCGACGATAAAATACGCCTGTAGTATATCAACCGCTTTACTTTAAAGCACTAAAATAGCTCTATATCACTATGATGATTCGTATTGACCTTTGCGGCTTCCGCTTTAGTACGTAAATTAGATATAAGTTCATTGCGGCTTTCGGCAACTTGTTTAAGCTGATATTTGATAAAGGCTAAATCACTATTAGCCGATACAAATAACTGCATTGTTTGATCCAATTGAGATATATATAAAGTGAGATCCGCAGGATTTGCTTGTGTTTGTTGTAGCTTAATAGCGCAGTCAAGTTCATGTAGCTGCTCTATAAACTCTTTAGTACTTTTGTTTTGCTCTACATTTTGAGTAGTTAACTGCTTAACAATATCTTGAAGGGCTGTACTTATTTGAGCTGCCTGCTCATAACTGCTTTCGCTTCTTTCCATGGTAACAACCTTCTCGTTGGTTACTTCTAATATATGCGGGAACAGATCTTTGTAGCGCCCATACAAAGCATCGTTATCAACTGGCATATTTTTTATCAAAAGGGACACTTTGGGATAATTAATGATAGTGCTGCTACCAATATCAACAAATCGTTGAGCATTTCGATGTTGCTCAAGCAGCTCTTGTTCTAACGGGCAAACACCACTTTGCTGGCTGTAAAAAATACCTTTTCCTTGATACCAAAACACAACCACAACATCTAAATTTAAAGGAGCAAAAAAGGTAAAAAAGTATTCACTCAACGATTGAAAATTATTAGCGTGATAACTTTGTCCAACGTAGCGCATTATACGCCCCATATCGCCCGACTCTGTCATTGCTATTTCTGCTGTTTTATTCGCTTTTGCTATATCCAATTTAAGTTTTGCGCATTTTTGCCTATATTCGTAAAGTACCTTTATTCGCGCTATTAACTCTTCTGCATTAAAAGGTTTTGTAATGTAATCGGATGCGCCGACGCTATAACCTTTTACCCGATCGCTTAGCTCTATTTTAGATGAGAGAAACATAACGGGAATATCTTGAGTATTTTGACTTTGCTTTATTGTTTTACATACGTCATAACCTGACATACCTGGCATTTCAATATCGAGTAAAATAATATCTGGGTTGTATTTATTGGTTAGCCTTAATCCTTCATCGCCATCTTTTGCATGAATTATTTTACAAAACCCTGCTAAAGACTCTTCAATTATATGATGAACATACTTGTCGTCATCAATTGCCAATACCAACTTTGCCATGCCTTAGTCCATTTTATTAGGTGTGCTAAAAGCATAGTACGGTAGGATGAAATTACTAAAAATTATTAGATAATAATTTTAAAATAATAAAAAAGCGCCATTAAGGCGCTTTAATTTGGTTTGTGTTAAATATTAATTTTTAAACAGCAATACCGCTATGGCGTAGTAACGCGTCGACATTTGGCTCACGACCACGGAACTTTTTAAATAATTCCATTGGCTCTTCACTGCCGCCTTTTTCTAAAATATTTTGCATGAAGGCTTGCCCTGTTTCAGCGTTAAAAATACCTTCTTCTTCAAATTTAGAAAATGCATCAGCAGAAAGTACTTCAGCCCATTTATACGAGTAGTAACCTGCACTATAACCACCGGCAAAAATATGGCTAAAACCATTTTGAAAACGGTTAAACTCAGGCGGTTTAACGATTGATGTGCGGCTACGCACATCGTTTAGTACTGCTTGAATTTGGCATTGCTCACCCGCTTTGTAATCGTTATGGATTTTAAAATCGAATAACGAAAACTCAATTTGACGTAGCATTTGTACGCCTGAGTTATAGTTTTTAGCAGCAAGTAACTTATCAAGTAACTCTTTAGGTAACGGCTCACCCGTTTCATAATGACCTGAAATAAAGCTCAGGGCCTCTTCGTCATAACACCAGTTTTCTAAAAACTGACTAGGAAGCTCTACCGCATCCCACGCTACACCATTAATGCCAGCCACTGGCGCGGCATCAACCTGTGTAAGCATGTGGTGAATACCATGACCAAACTCATGAAATAAAGTAGTTACTTCGTCATGAGTAAACAGCGCAGGTTTATCGCCAACCGCCTTATTAAAGTTACACACTAAATAAGCCACTGGAGTTTGTAGTTCGCCGTTAGCACGTACTTTACGACCCATACAGTCGTCCATCCACGCGCCGCCACGTTTGTGGTCACGTGCATATAAATCGAGATAAAAACGTCCGCGTAGAGTATTGCTACTATCTACAATTTCAAAAAAGCGTACATCTTTGTGATAAGTATCAAAGTCAGTAACTTCTTTTACGCTAATACCAAATAAGCGATTAACGGTTTCGAATAAGCCGCTAAGCACTTTATTTGCTGGGAAGTAAGGACGTAGTACTTCGTCTGAAATTGCATACTTTTCTTGCTTAAGCTTTTCGCTGTAGTAACCAAGATCCCATGCTTCTAATTCAGAAATACCGTGTTTTTGCTCAGCATACGCTTTTAGCTCGGCCACTTCTTGCTCTGCTTGTGGTTTTGATTTAGCTGCTAGGTCTTCTAAAAATGAGAATACTTGTTCTGGTGTTTCGGCCATTTTAGTCGCCAGTGACTTTTCAGCGTAGCTGTTAAACCCCAGTAACTGTGCAAGTTCATGACGAAGCGCAAGCTCCTCGCTCATAATATCAGAGTTATCAAACTCACCGGCGTTAGGGCCTTGATCTGATGCGCGCGTAGAAAACGCAGTGTAGGTTTCTTTGCGTAATTCGCGGTTATCTGCGTAAGCCATTATTGGTAAATACGACGGGAAATCGAGTGTAAATAACCAGCCATCTAATTCTTTACTTTTTGCGGTATCAGCTGCAAGTGCTAAAGCAGATTCAGGCAAGCCAGCTAAGTCGCTCTCATCAGTAATATGTTTGTGCCAAGCAAGTGTGGCATCCATTACGTTGTTGCCAAATTTTGAGGCAAGTTCTGATAAACGCGCGCTAATTTCGCCGTAGCGTTTTTGCTGCTCTGCCGCCAGAGCAATACCCGATAATTTAAAATCGCGTAGCGCATTAGTAATTGTTTTTTGTTGTGCTGTAGTCAGCGTTTTAAATTCGTCACTGTTATAAAGCGTATTATACGCGTTGTATAAACCTTGGTGCTGACCTACAAATGTTGAATATTCAGATATTAACGGTAAGCACTGCTCGTAAGCTTCACGTAATTCGTCGTTATTCATTACTGAATTTAAATGCGATACAGGGGAGAACATGCGCGATAATTTATCGTCAGCTTCTTCAAGGGGTAATACTAAGTCATCCCACGTATACGAGCCTTTAGCTAACACGTCATCAATGGCTTTACGACAAAGCTCGATACCGTCTTTTAGTGCTGGTACTACGTACTCAGGCTTTATTTTTGAAAATGGTGGTAAGCCTTCAAGGCCAATTAATGGGTTGCTCATAAATACTCTCTTTGCGTTAATGCATTACGTTTTAAATTGGGTCTAAAAGTAAAAAAACAACTCAGCCGCTTTTAAGTTGTTTAATTTTAATATGGTTGCTCCAGAGCAAAACACAAATAACCCATTAATGAGTCGGCCACTTTATAACGTTCTAACACCGTATCAACTAAATTATTGCTACATATTTGTTTTTGAGTAAGCGAGCTAATGGCTATAAAGTCTTTTCGCTTGAGCTCATCTATTAAGGGATGCTCTTTTTCAAAACCTCTTGGCGGGCGTTTTAGCGATTCTCCTGACATTTCAAATATAGATTTAAATTGTTCATCATAAATTGCTTTTTTATAGCTATTTGGGTTTTCATCTATGCAGGTTCTAATTGCGTTAAGCGCCTTTGATTCTGGTCGCCAAATACCAGCACCTACAAAACATTCGTCATTTGCTAAGTGAAAGTAAAAACCCGGGGCGTGTACGTCTTTTCCCATAAAATGGCGAAATTGAATCCCTATATTAATTTTATATGGGGTTTTATCTTTACTAAAACGCGCGTCTTTATGGATTCTCATTAAGCTACCGCCCACTTTTTTATCTGATGCGACAAAATGGCTAGAAACATCAGCAAGTGGTGCTTGCATTTGCCTAATGAAATCTAAAGCGGGCTCTCTTACGTATTCCTCATACTGTGATTTATGGTCGTTAAACCAGTCTCTATTATTGTTTTTATCAAGCTGAGCAAGAAATTCGAATGTTTTTTTACTAAACATAGGTCACCTAAACACTCTTTATTTTTAAAACTTAATGTTATGCTAATGCGCATAAAACTCAACGCCTAAGGACATAAAATGACACAACACTTTGATTATATTGCAATCGGTGGTGGCAGTGGTGGTATTGCCTCTGCAAATAGAGCGGCAATGCGTGGCGCTAAAGTAGCACTTATAGAAGCAAAACACATGGGCGGCACGTGTGTAAACGTAGGCTGCGTACCTAAAAAAGTAATGTGGCACGGTGCTCAGGTTGCTGAAGCAATTAATTTATATGCCCCAGATTACGGCTTTAATGTTGAAGTAAAAGGCTTTGATTGGAGCAAACTAGTAGAAAGCCGTGAAGCCTACATAGGCCGAATTCATAAAGGTTATGACAGTGGCCTTGCTAGCAATGGCGTTACTGTAATTAAAGGCTTTGCTAAATTTGTAGATAATAAAACAGTTGAAGTAAACGGCGAGCACTACACAGCCGACCATATATTAATTGCAGTAGGCGGCCGCCCAAGCATTCCGCATATTGAAGGTGCTGAACACGGTATCGATTCAAATGGCTTTTTTGAACTAAAAGAGCAACCTAAACGCGTTGCAGTAATAGGCGCAGGCTACATAGCCGTTGAGCTTGCTGGTGTATTACATGGTTTAGGTACTGAGACACATTTATTTGTACGTAAGCATTCTCCACTTCGTAACTTTGACCCATACATAGTTGAAACACTTGTTGATGTTATGGCTGCTGAAGGCCCTACTCTTCATACAGAATCTGTACCTCATAAATTAGTTAAAGAAGATGATGGCTCTGTAACGCTACATTTAGATAATGGCAAAACTCATAACGTTGACCAAGTAATTTGGGCCATTGGCCGCCAGCCAACAACAGATGCAATTAATGTAGCTGCTGCCGGCGTAGAAGTTAACAGCGATGGTTTTGTAAAAGTTGATGAGTATCAAAATACCACAGCTAAAAATGTATACGCGGTTGGCGATATCATCGAAAATGGTATTGAACTTACACCGGTAGCAGTAAAAGCAGGCCGTACTTTATCTGAGCGTTTATTTAATAAAGAACTACCAGATGATTTAAAAATGGATTACAGCTTAGTTCCTACTGTTGTATTTAGTCATCCACCTATTGGTACTATTGGTTTAACTGAGCAAGAAGCTATTTCTCAGTACGGCGAAGAAAACGTTAAAATTTACCAATCTGGTTTTACGGCTATGTACACAGCGGTAACTAAACATCGCCAGCCTTGTAAAATGAAACTTGTATGTGCCGGCCCTGACGAAAAAGTAGTTGGCCTACATGGTATTGGTTTTGCGGTTGATGAAATGATTCAAGGTTTTGCCGTTGCCATGAAAATGGGCGCTACTAAAGCTGATTTTGATGCCGTTGTTGCGATTCACCCGACAGGCTCGGAAGAATTTGTAACGATGCGCTAGGCGCTAAACTCTAAGTTCTCAATTATAAAAAGCCCTTGCTAAGTAAATAGTAAGGGCTTTTTAATGCTTGTTATATTTTGCACAACAAACCACTTAAAACGTCACATTAAAAACATCCATTCAACATTAAATAAATATCTAAGCCATTATTTTAACAGCAAAAATATTAGACCGATAAAAAGATTAAAAGTTTAAATTTTGTTTTGGCTTTAAGGCATTTTTACAATTAGAATCTCGCGCATTTATAGTTTCTCTTGGTTATTTATGTTTTTACTGCGATCTTTTATTTATTTATTATGCCTAGCGGGTGTTGCTCATTTAATTCAACTTGAAGGCTTTGAATTAAAACAGTATGCACTTTACAGTGAAGAAACTCTTACTGAACATATGCAAGATGTTTTAACTTTTTTAAGCTGTATTTTGTTTTTCTATGCTTCGCGAATTAACTTTCAACTCAAAATACCGGCAGTATTACTTGCTGCGTTATCGGCAATGATGTTTGTAAGAGAGTTTGATACCTACCTCGACTTATACTTTTTTGATGGCGCTTGGCAAAGTATCGTCTATTCAATTTTAGCTGGTGTGTTTGTTTATTTAATAACAAACAAAGGAAGTATTTTTAACGCTTTAAAAGCCTATAGCTTCACTCCTAGTTATGGAATTTGCTTATCAGGCATGGTTACTTTACTCGCATTTTCGCGAATGATGGGCAAAGGCGCATTTTGGCATTCAGTAATGGGCGATGACTACGTACGTGCAGTAAAAAACATTGTTGAAGAGGGTATAGAAACGCTTGGCTATACTCTAATCTTTATTTCAGCCATTGAGCTTGTACTCATATGCCGAAAAAGAATGGCTAAAAATCACAAACATTGCACTGATGAAGTAACTCAATAGCGTTTCTCCATTTTTATTGGTTACTTTTTTTGCACTAAATTTGCTAATTGGTTTAATAAATCAATATACTGAGCCTGTTTTTATCAACTCGCGTTTAATTGGATATTATGACTAAAGATATATTGCTGCATCCGTTTCTTCTTTCAATTGTAATGATCACAATTGCATTTGTACTAAAAGTACTTGTTGATAAGCTGGCTAAAAATCGCGCAGAAAAAAAAGAAAAAGATATTCGTTACATCGCACACAATATTAAGCATTTTATTAATTTTGTAATGATGATATCGCTGCTATTTGTGTGGTCTACCGAAATTCAAAACTTTGCACTTTCTATTGCTGCTTTTGCTGTAGCGATTGTGCTTGCAACGCGTGAGTTTATTCAGTGTGTAATAGGCTTTTTTTACCTCGTAACAACCCGCCCGTTTAGAGTCGGTGATTGGATACAAGTTGGTGATTATTTTGGTGAAGTAGCTGAAACGGATTGGATAAAAACAACCATGCATGAAATTGATATACATACTTATCAATTTTCTAGAAAAACCATATACATACCTAATAATAAGCTGATTACCAGCTCTATTAAAAACTTAAACTTTGTAAAACGCTTTGTTACACATCATTTTATTATTGTCCGAAGAGAGAGCTTTAATCCGTACCCTATTCACGACACATTAACTGAGCAAGCTAAGCTGTATTGCGAAGAGTTTCAAGAAGTAGCAAGCCGTTATAATTCGATGATTGAGCGTAAACTTGATGCAAAAATATCTGGCCCAGAACCAGTAATTCACTTTGGTACAACCGATTTAGGTGAATTTAAAGCAAGCTTTACCTTGTTTTGCCCAACAGAAAAAGCGCTTGAGATAGAGCATAAATTAACAGAGTGCTTTTTTGCATTATGGTATAAAGAGGCTGAAAAAAATAAAGAGGATGAAGGAGAAGCATAAACCTCGCCTACACAAAGTAAAAATACAAATCGTAGGTGCGAATTTATTTCGCGCTCTATTTCTAAGTCTGTATTTAAAAAGCGAGGTGTAAAACCTCACCTACCCAAAGTAAGAATGCAAATCGTAGGTGCGAATTTATTTCGCGCTCTATTACGTGAGCGTATATTTAAAAAGCGAGGTGTAAAACCTCACCTACAATAAACATCAAGCATATAGCGAATTTACTTCGCGCATAGAGCCCAGCTTAAACGTAAAAAGCGAAGTGTAAAACCTCACCTACAATAAACATCAAGCACGTAGGTGCGAATTCACTTCGCGCTTGAGTAATATTTAAGCTGTACCACCGACCGTTAACTGATCAATTTTAAGGCTTGGTTGGCCTACGCCTACCGGTACGCTTTGACCATCTTTACCACAAACACCAACACCTTTATCAAGTGCTAAGTCGTTACCAACCATAGATATTTGCTGCATTACTTCTGGTCCATTACCAATAAGCGTTGCGCCTTTAATTGGTTGGGTAATTTTACCATTTTCGATTAAATACGCTTCTGATGCGCTAAATACAAACTTACCTGAGGTTATATCAACTTGTCCGCCGCCAAAGTTAGGCGCGAATACCCCTTTTTTAACTGAGCTGATAATATCGGCTTGGCTGTGCTCACCACCTAACATGTAGGTGTTAGTCATGCGAGGCATTGGTAAATGCGCATAAGACTCACGACGTGCGTTACCTGTAGGGCTTACACCCATTAAACGCGCGTTTAGCTTATCTTGCATATAGCCTTTTAAAATACCGTTTTCGATGAGTACGTTGTAAGCGGCTGGTGTGCCTTCATCATCCACATTAAGTGACCCACGGCGATCGGCCATGGTGCCATCATCAACAACAGTACACAGCTCAGATGCTACTTTTTGGCCCACTTTACCACTAAACGCAGACGCGCCTTTGCGGTTAAAGTCGCCTTCAAGTCCATGCCCTACTGCTTCGTGTAAAAGCACGCCAGGCCAACCATTACCAAGTACAACTTCCATCGTGCCTGCAGGTGCATCAATAGCTTCAAGATTTACTTTAGCTTGGCGTACCGCTTCTTCAGCAAATTCCATCCAACGTGGTTTACCATCAACAAGTTCTTTAAAGTAACCATAATCTAAACGTGCACCACCACCTGCGCCACCGCGTTCACGGCGACCATTTTTTTCAAGCAGCACTGAGCAGTTTAAACGAATAAGCGGGCGAATATCGGTGGCAAACGTACCGTCACTTGCTGCGATTAATACTTCTTCGTAAACCGCTGACATTGAACTAATTACTTGCTCTGCATCGGGTGCTAGTTCACGAATATAGTTTTCAAGTTCGCGTAATAAACTCACCTTGTCGGTATCGCTCATACTCGAAATTGGCTGATGCGGTGCAAACTGCTCTTTAGCTTTAACATCACTAAATACTTTAATCGCTCTATCTTCGCCAGCATCTGCGATGCTACGAGCCGCTGTAGCCGCTTTATTAAGTGCTTCAAGATTTATTGCATCAGAGTAAGAAAAACCTGTTTTTTCGCCGCTTACAGCACGTACCCCAACGCCACGTTCAACGTTATAAGAGCCTTCTTTAACTAAGCCGTCTTCAAGCACCCACGACTCGTGATGGCTTGATTGAAAATATAAATCGGCGTAATCCACTTTATGCTGATGTATGTAAGCGAGCGTTTTTTCGAGCTCTTCTCTATTTAACTGGCTGTCTTGTAGTAAATGCTGTTCAACCGAATTCATAATAAATGCTCTCTAAATCGTTGATGAGACTGCACGGGCATATCTCGTCTAATTTTTTGTAACTGGTCTAAATCTGCGTTGCAGCTTATAAAACCGGTGCCTGTTGGCAATTCACTCAGGATACTTCCCCAAGGTGAAATAATAATACTGTGGCCATATGTTTGTCGGCCATTTTCATGTGTACCGTACTGAGCTGCTGCAACTACATAACATTGCGCTTCTATTGCGCGAGCTGCTAATAATGGCTGCCAATGCGCTTGTCCTGTGACGACTGTAAATGCACTTGGTACTAAAATAATATCGGCGCCTTGGCGTACTAGTTCATTGAATAAGCCACTAAAGCGCAGATCATAACATACTGTTAAGCCTATTTTACCAAAGGGAGAATCAACAACAACCACATCGCTACCTGCTTGGGTAAAATCTGACTCTCGATAGCTACCTGTTTGATCATCTACGTTTACATCAAATAAATGTATTTTGTTATACGTTGCAACCAGCTCGCCTTGATTATTATATAAGTGCGATGCTGCATAATATTTATGTTCGTTAAATGGCTCAGGCATTGTCCCTGCATTTAACCAAATATTATGGTGTTGGCACAATTCACTAAGTTGTAGTTTGTATCGCTCAACTTGCTTAGCAATGGCTAGCGTGTCGTTGCCACTTTTACTAAACACTAAAAAAGCCTCAGGCAAACAAACAAGTAATGGTCTTGTTGCTGGAAGGGTTTTAAGGGCACGCTTTAAGCTTGCTATGTTGTCATCAGGGTTTAGCCCTGAACACATTTGCAGGGCAACTATTGTGGGAGTGCTTAGTATTTCAGTTTTATTCATTGCGTTACTATTGCTTGTGCATCTTTAAGTTTTAAATCGACTGATGCTTGTGGCTGATTTTGCGCAGCTTGAGGAAGCGTAACTTCACGACTTTTTCTGTCGAGTTCTTGGACAATGGGATCGTTCATTTTACCCGTTACTTTAAAGTTGATCTCTGAGATGACGCGCGCAGAATGAATAACTTTATCAATTGCTAAGGCAGCAAGCCCTGTTACTGGGTTTACCATCCATGCAACTATAACCGGAATACTCGAGGTTACCTGCGGCGCTACAGCAAGATCATAATCTATATCAAGCGTGTTTAAATTTGCATAACCTTTAATGGTTAAATCGGCGGGTACGCCGTCCATTTTGGTATCTTTAGTGTAAGCAATACCGTTTTCTAACTGCATAGTGCCTTGCATGCTGTTATAAAAAAAGCCCTTTGAAAATACATCTCTAAAATCAAGTTTCAGCTTGCGTACTAATGAATCAAGGCTCAGTAACGAAAATACGCGTGCCCCGCCATCGCTAACTTCAGTTAAGTGACCTTCTCCTAAATCCCAAGCTATCTCGCCACTTAAACTTTTCACATCAAAATCATAAGGTGCTGCTTGCCAAGTAAGATCATAATTTAGATCGGCTTTTGAGTCTTTAATCGCGGAGGTTATATCAAACTCACCAAACAGTGCGCCTATGTCATCACTTTTAAGCTCGCCACTTAGCGTTGTTAATCCATTTTGCCACTGCCCTTTAGTGCGCAGTAAATGATCGCCTTTATCGACTACAAGTTCTGATATTGATAAACGCTCTCCATCACCTAATAATGACGCACTCACTTTATCAAGTTGGTAGCGGTCAATTTTGCAATCACTACATTCAAACTCAATGGCAGGTATTTTAGTAAGCCAGCTCAAGTCTTTCTCAGGAAGTACATCTGTTATTTCAAGTGCTTGCTCATTGTGCGGTGCAAAATTAAGCCTTAAGTAATCGGCATTAATTCGTATGGGCTGGCTAGGCTGTGATGTAGGGATAAAAACCCCAGCTCTAAGTTCTTTAGCATTTAGCTTTAGGTATAAATCGTCTTTTGATGGTGCTAAACGCATTTCAAAATCATTAAAAATGATGTTACTCGCATCAAGCATACCTATATTTGCGACCACCTCATTAAGCGGTGGCATAATCCCTTTTGATTCTTGATCTGGGTTTGCTTTACCTGCTTTAATTATTTGATCAATCAGATCAAACCAAGGCACTAATTCACTCTGCTCAAGATTTATATTTACGCTTAAGTCTTTTTGGTTTAATCCTAAATCTTGTTTTCCGAGCACAAAATGGACATTACTAAACTGTGATTTTCCATTTTCTAAAATAGCATTAAAGTAAAACTGTTGATTAGCGTTTGCTGTAATGAGATTAGAAATATCATCACCTTGAACTACTGCATCAAGTGCCCACGCTTGTTCGCTATTTTTATTATAAGGTGCGGGTAAGTTACTCGTTAAGCCAAGTAGTTCTGAGTTTACCTGTGCACGGTAATTAAAGCCTTGTTCGGTAAAATTAAGTACTAAACCAATATCAACATCGCTTTGCCCACTTAAATAATTTTTTAATATACCTTGTCCACTATCTATTAGTGTATCAGCGTCAATTTTGGCGTTTATATCTATGTTTGCTTGGTAATTTTTTGCATCACTTTTACTGCTGTAATCAATAATTAGCGGCATGCCCAGCCACTTCGCAGTCGCATTTTTAAGTGTGATATTGTCGTTTTTAAAATTAAGCTCGCCAGTTAAGTTTTTAAGCTCAATCCCTGGCGTTGCTATAAATACTGGCAAGTCATTTAAATTAACCTTGCCGCTAACACTGGCCCCACCTTTAAATTTTGAGCCTACTAAAAGCTCAATACTGGCATCGGCTTCGCCTTTGCCCTGCACAACTTTAAAAATTTCAGCAAGAGGTTTAGCAATAGGTGTCGCTGCAAAAAAGTCATGTAACTTTTCCATTTGTGCTTTTTTATCAATTTGCACAATAAGTTCATCAGCATGCATTAAATCTGCAATGCTTACCTGTACACTATTACCAATATCTAAATTAACCAACTTACCTTGCTGGCTATATATGTCCATACGCTCATTATCAAAATGTAGCTGTACGTCGGCATTGGTGACCAAAGGCCAATCAGGATCAAACTCATAGGTTGCGTTGTCTATTTGCGCTAATACACCAAACTGGCCACTGCCATCGGTGAATGGAAAACCAGATAAAGGACCTGCAAATAAGACTTGTGCTTTAGATACTTCTCCGCCTTTAATTGCCCCATTTAAATAGCTAACGAGCTCAGGGCTCATCGCTTTTAATGGGAAGTAATGACCTGCAATTTTGGCATCTGGGGCGAAGGCTTCAGCGTAAAGATCTAATCGAGGATCATCTGTTAGACTAATTTGTAATTCTGCAGCAAGAGTGACGTCATCATTATCAAACCATATATTGTCACTACTTATATGCCAGCCATCATCTCGCTTAGCTAAATCTAGCTCTACATTTAGCTGATTATAATTTATGTCGTTACTAAAGCTTTCGCCTGTAACTAATGTGCCATTTTCGCCAAATAAATTTATTCGACCACTACTTTGATTAAGTAAACCATTTACTCTAAGTCCTTGTGCTGCAGGTACCGATCTTAATTCTTGCCAACCAATATTGTCAGCCTCAAACCATAATTGCCATTGCTGTGTATTAGAGAAATTTAAATAAGCTTGATCTATTTGCCCGCTAGGTTGGCGCTCTAAAAATGGTTCAAGTGCATCAAAATTACTTAGCCCTGCTAGGTTACTAAGTAATTCAAAATCAACTTGATGGAGCCACACTTCATTTTTCGCCCCTAGTTGAGCTTCAAACTCTAAACTTGGCCATGCTTTATCGTTACTATTAAATGTTAAACCGGTGCTTTTTAAGTGCCAGCTATTTTGCTCGGGATATAGATGGAATCCACCTTCACTCAAGCTAACTTGTTGGCTTTGCTCTTCTCGCTGCCAACGCACAAAGCTTGGTAGCCACTGCATTTTTATATCGCTTACAAAACCTTTATCTAGTTTTAGCCACGCTTGTAAATTAATATCGCTATGCAGTTGTTGCTTTTGCGTATTTATATATTGCGCTAACCAGTTAGATACATCGACCTTATTAGCCTGCACATAAATGTCGCCCGCAACTTGCTCTAGGGTATCGCCAGTAAGTGCTATTCGCGCATCAAAATCACCGACCGAAATACCCGGCAATGCTAAGCTCCCACTACCAAGATGCTGCTCATCTTCATTTTGCCAAACAATATTTTTGAGGAGTAACTTACGCTCTTTACCGTCTTCTAGAACAAAGTTAATACTGGAATTTTCTATTGCAAAATGACCCGTTTTACCCAAAAACAGTTCTTCAATTAGCTCTTTTTGCTCAAAAGAGACTTCGTCGTTGTCACCGGTTTTAAATAAGTTGGTGATATTTACACTGGTATGAAAACCATTAATAACAAAATAATTAGATCTAAGTTGCAGCGCTTTTAAGCTTTCCCATAAGTTTAGCTCTAAGCTGGTTTTAGCAATGGTGAGTGATATTGGTGCAGTTTCGTTATCTTTAAACGATAAATTCTCTAATACTAATGCAGGACCACTGCCCTGCCAACTAGCTGATATTTCACCTATAGATAAGCTTATTTCAAACTTTTCGTGTAAATAGCTTTCTATATTCCCTTTGTATTCGTTTGCATACGGAAGGGTATATTTTAAAATTGAAACAATAACGGCCAGTAATACCAAAATTATGGCGCAGGTCTGCCATAACTTTCTAAAACAAAAAAAACAGACCGCTTTTGCTTTCATTACATCATTACCACATCAAACTGTTCTTGGCTGTATAAGCTCTCTGTTTGAATATTGACTTGCTTACCAATAAATAGTTCAAGCTCGGCAAGGTTATGGTACTCATCGTTTAGTAAGGCTTCGCTCACAGCAGGCGCTGCGTACACCATAAACTTATCGGCAGCGTATGCTCTATTAACGCGTACTATTTCACGTAGTATTTCGTAGCAAACCGTTTCAACTGTTTTTTGCGAACCACGACCAGAACACGCAGGGCATACATCACATAAAATATGCTCTAAGCTTTCGCGTGTACGTTTACGTGTCATTTCAACAAGCCCAAGTGCTGAAAGCCCATTGATATTTGTTTTAGTGCGATCTTTTGCAAGTGCTGATTCAAGTGAATGCAATACTCGGCGCTTATGATCCTCACTTACCATATCGATAAAGTCGATAATGATAATACCGCCTAAATTACGCAGCCTAAGCTGGCGAGCAATTGCAGAGGTTGCTTCTACGTTGGTATTAAAAATTGTTTCTTCTAAATTACGATGTCCTACAAATGCACCAGTATTAACATCAACAGTCGTCATTGCTTCTGTTTGGTCAATAATTATATAACCACCAGATTTTAGTGTAACTTTACGATGTAGTGCTTTTTGAATTTCGTTTTCAACATCAAACAAATCAAATATAGGTCGCTCACCGGGGTAGTACTCTAGTACTTGAGAAAGCTGTGGAACAAACTCTTCAGTAAATAACTTTAGCTCTTCATGAGTAAGTTTAGAGTCAACGCGAATGCGTTCCATATCTTCGCCTACATAGTCACGTAGCGTTCTGAAGGCAAGCGTTAAATCTTCGTGAAGGATGCTGGCCTTACTGGTTTTTTTGCGACGAGCTGTAATTTTTTCCCACAGTTTTCTTAAAAAACCGGCATCGTGTCGTAATTCTGCTTCGCTAGCGCCTTCGGCTGCTGTACGTACAATAAAGCTGCCATTTTCATCGCCATATTCTGCGACTATTTTTTTAAGGCGTGAGCGCTCTTCTTCAGTTTCAATACGCTGACTAACCCCTACATGGGTCGCATCTGGCATAAACACTAAATAGCGAGAAGGAATAGTTATATCTGTGGTGAGTCTTGCGCCTTTAGTGCCTAGCGGATCTTTTACCACTTGCACCATAATGTATTGGCCTTGACGAACTAACTCTCTAATGTCTTGTACTTTTTTTATTGGTACGTCGTCTACGCCTTCAACAATAGAGGCACTATTTACAATGTCGGATGCATGCAAAAATGCCGCCTTTTCAAGGCCGATATCAACAAAAGCAGCCTGCATACCCGGAAGTACACGGCTTATTTTTCCTAGGTAAATATTGCCTACAATACCTAGATTACCAATTCGCTCTAGCTGTATTTCTTGCAGTACACCGTTTTCTATTAGGGCAACACGGCTTTCGCTCGGTGTGACATTGATCAGTAATTCTGTACTCATGTTACCTTCTTAAGAATGTTTTTAATAATTGTTCGGTTTCATATAAAGGTAAGCCTACAACAGAAAAATAGCTACCCGCAATGTAAGTAACAAAGCGACCACCTAAACCTTGGATACCGTAGCCACCGGCTTTATCTTGTGGCTCATTAGAATCCCAGTAGGTATTTATTTCTTCATCAGTTAAAGTTTTAAAGGTGACATCTGTGCTTACAACACAGCTAAGCACATCATTTTGCGTCGCAAATGCAACTGCGGTAAGTACTTGATGTGTGTTACCTGATAAACGTTTTAATGTGTGTATAAAATCGTTTTTATCACGAGGTTTACCCAGCGATTCGTTATCGATAACAACCACAGTATCACTACCAAGTACAGGGCGATCGGTATATCCAAGCTCTACACCGCTTTGGGCTTTCAAGCGAGCTAAACGCTCAACAAGTGCTCTAGGTTGCTCGTTTGGAAGTGGGCTTTCATCTGCATCAACACTAAATTGTGTAAATTCGACACCTAATTGGCTTAATAACTCTTTACGACGGGGAGAGGCTGATGCCAAATATACTGCGGTAGTCATTACCTGATCCTAAAATGTCTGCGATATTTACGAAGTAGTAAAAACACCCAAAACCAACTAACCATTCCGGTTGCTACTGGCCATAAATACTGTGGATTAAAGTAAACCCCTAACAAAAAGTGATTTAGCCAAAACTGCATTAAATGATACAGCGTTAAAAACAAACCAATTAATAAGCTCTGTTGCCAAAGCGAAAAGTTACGAATTTTTTGAAAGTTGCTCGCGGTTACAAATATACATATTGAAAATGTAAGCGAGTTCACACCTAGCGGTGAGCCAGATGCTAAATCTATTAATAAACCAACAACCCAAGCAGTACCAATATTTAAACGATGCGGTACTGCCAACGACCAATACATAAGTACAAGTAAAACCCAGTCAGGTCTAAATGGTTCAAACGAAAAAGGGAGCGGCATTAATGCCATTATTAACGCAAAAAAGATGCTTAGCGCAATTAACAATGAATAACGATTAATCATCGCTGATTTGCTCCTGTTGATTACGCCATAAAATAACCAGCAAACGAATGCGATCTAATTGCGCAATCGGTTCTGCAAAAACTTGTGCAAACGGGCGGCCTTCATCACGGTTTATTTCGGTTACTACAGCCACCGGGTATCCCTCTGGGAATGTGCCACCTAATCCTGATGTAACAAGTACATCGCCAATTCGCACATCTAAGCTGTGCGGAACGTGAGAGAGCTTAACGACGTTAATTTTACCTATGCCCTCAACAACCGTTCGTACATCGTTACGCAGTATACGCACAGGTGTGGCATGCGTAGTGTCGGTCATGAGTAATACGCGTGACGTAGTTGACCCTACTTTAGTTAATTGCCCTACTACACCCATCTCATCAATTACGGCTTGGCTTTCACTAAGTCCATCGGTGGTACCACGATTTATAACAACTTGATGGCTATACGGGTTTGAATGCACAGAAAGTACTTGAGCAATAATTTTACGATTTGATTGCTTTGCAGATGAGCCTAATAAGGCGCGTAGTTTTTGGTTTTCTCTGGCTAGAAATTGATACTGCTGAAGTTGCTCGCTTTGTAGCATTTGCTTTTTTTTCAGCGCTTCGTTTTCAGTAAGAAGTTGCTCCCGCGTATGCAGGCTTTTAGCACTTAAGCTAAATAATTCGTAGGGTAAATTAGCAACATAAATTAGTGGGCTAACTAAGGTATTGAGGCTGGTACGAACAACGGTACCACCTTGCGTATATCTGTCTCCAACAATGAGTACGATACTCAAAAGCACTGCGACAAAAAGTCGCAGTTGCAAAGAGACTGTGCGTCCAAACATTAATTTCATTAGTCGTAACTAAAAACGTCACCACCATGAACATCAATCATTTCCAATGCTTTACCACCACCACGTGCAACACATGTAAGTGGATCATCAGCAACAACAACCGGAATACCCGTTTCTTCCATTAATAAACGGTCTAAATCTTTTAACAATGCGCCACCGCCAGTAAGTACCATACCGTGTGCAGAAATATCTGATGCCAGCTCTGGTGGTGATTGCTCAAGCGCAACCATTACTGCACTCACAATACCCATTAATGGCTCTTGTAGAGCTTCTAGGATTTCGTGTGAGTTAAGTGTGAATGAACGCGGAACACCTTCTGCAAGGTTACGACCGCGCACTTCAATTTCGATTGGCTCATCAGTTTTAAACGCAGAACCAATTTGATGCTTAATATTTTCAGCTGTCGCTTCACCAATTAAACTACCAAAGTTACGGCGTACATAATTAATAATAGCTTCGTCAAACTTATCACCACCAATACGAACAGATGATGAGTAAACAACGCCGTTAAGTGAAATAATAGCAACTTCAGTTGTACCACCACCAATATCAACAACCATAGAGCCTGTTGCTTCTGATACTGGTAAGCCTGCACCAATAGCTGCTGCCATTGGTTCTTCAATTAAGTAAACTTCACGAGCACCTGCACCCATTGCAGATTCACGTATTGCACGTTTTTCTACTTGAGTAGCACCACACGGTACACAAATTAGTACACGCGGACTTGGACGCATAAAGTTATTGTTATGCACTTGTTTAATGAAGTGTTGTAACATTTTTTCTGTTACAAAAAAGTCAGCAATAACACCGTCTTTCATTGGACGAATCGCTTTTATATTACCCGGTGTACGACCTAACATAAGCTTTGCTTCTGTACCTACAGATGCAACACTTTTAGGTCCACCAGCACGCTCTTGGCGGATAGCAACAACAGAAGGTTCATTTAATACAATGCCTTCGTCTTTTACATAAATTAGGGTATTGGCTGTACCCAAGTCGATCGATAGATCGTTAGAAAAAATACCACGGAGTTTTTTAAACATGAGGCTGGATGACCTTTGAAATACGTTCTTATATTAGCTGCCTCACTTTAACATGCTCAACTATATGAGCAATATAAAGCGCAGCGCCTTTGTGAATTTGTGAAAAAAGGAAGCAAAGCTTCCTTAATTGAGTTTTATCGTTCGCGAACTAAGCGAAAACCAATGTAGTTAGATCTAAAATCAGGCGCTAAAATTAAACGCGTAGATGCACGAGCAAGGCTTGGTGCAAAGTTCCACGCTCCGCCTCTTACTGCTACATCAGACTCACCTGATTCTTTATCGGTCCATTCCCATACATTGCCTACGGTATCGTATAATCCAAATGCATTTGGAGAAAAAGAACCTACTGGTGATGCACGTCTGTTTGACCATTCACTACCACACCAACCACAGTTAGCTAGGTTTTTACCAATTTCGTTACCCCAAGGGTATTCTGTTTCAGTTCCTGCGCGTGCTGCGTATTCCCACTCAACTTCGTTAGGTAAACGAAATTGCTGTCCTGTTTGACCAGATAACCACTCAGCGTAAGCTTTTGCATCGTTATAAGTTAAACATACAGCAGGAAAGTCACTGCCTTGCTCAAAACCAGGATTACGCCAATTTAAATTTGCTTCCCATACTGGTTCGCCATTTAAATAATACGCACACCCTTTATTTTTTTCCGCTTGAGTTTTATAACCTGTATTTGCTACAAACTTTTCGTAGGCACCCACGGTTACTTCTTTACTTTGCATAGCAAAAGAATTTGCTATTACTTTTTCAATTACTGGACGTTCATTAGCTAAACCATTGCCGTTAATATCGCCCATTTTAAATTTGCCTGCAGGAATAACGACAACCGGCGTTTCAACGTTTGCATTTAATACATTAACGTTTTCACTAACCTGGCGTGTTGTTACTTCTGGTTGCTCTCGAGTATAGGTCGGTGCAGCAATCGACTTAGGCTTTTTTACTAAATTTGCATTAATTGTTTGCGCTTTATTCAAATCAACACGTGCTTGATAAGGTTTATAACCAAGTTTACGTATTTCAATGTTATGAATGCCCGGCGGTAAACGTGTAATCAAGCGTGTTGAGCCAAAGCTTACACCATCGATAAACACTTCATCGTCGTATACGTTTGATCGTAATGTTAGCTCTACCGATTGATCCTTCTTCTTATTAAGGATAGAAGGGTAATCTTTTTTCACCAATGCAGGTTTAACTGAATAATCACGTACTGGCTGCTCATTTAAACGAGAAACCGACACTGTGTTGCTATTATCCGCGCTATTACTGAATGTTAACTGACTATCAGTAAATGTATTGTTATACGCTGGTTGATAAGCAGCCGTAAGTGGCGTGCCGTACTCAGAACAATAGCGGTTATCTATGCTTAATAAGCTACATAAACGGCTGCTATTAACTTCACCGCGCATAGTTACGCTTAAGTTAACGTTGTAATTACCTTGGCCGCTAAATGCACTGTTAACTACATGGCTACTTAATATTTGTACTTGAGCGCCCGCCAAATTACGTTTTGGCTCAACAATGCGCTCTTCTGTTAGATTTGCAAAAATTTGATCAACAAAGCGTTTAGTTGCTTTTTGTAGACCCATTTGCTGACCGCGTTGCTCACATGCTGCTAGCGTTTCTGTTCGCTTACAGTTAATAGTGTGGTTAACCTCAAGCGTACCTTCACGTGTAAACTCGTTACGTAAACGCTCTACGCGGGCTGTAGTTAACTGCTCTTTTAAACTTTCTAATGTATTTAAAAGCGTATGCTTAGCAACACGAATTTGTTCTATATCTTTACGGTGGGATGCAATTGCCGCCAACTGCATAGAAATGTCATCTTTATTTTGCTTATGATCAATCACCGCTTTTTGATAGCGTGATTGAGCCGCACTAATATTAATAGTGGGATCGTCAATTAAACGACGGTACATTTCGTTCATCGCATCGAGCGCTTGGTTTTTTTCTTTATCTAGCTCTGTAGAACGAGAACGAAGTAGCTCTAATTGATTTTGTAACTGACTTTCTTCTTTAAGATGTTTTTCAAGTATTCTTGTCGAGTTATCGTATTCTGTCTGTTTAACACTAATCTCTGAGTCAATTCCAGTCACTGTAGCTGTGTCTTGTGCAAATGCACTACTAGCTAACAAACTAGCTGAAATTAACAGAGATAAAGGAGTAATTCGCATATATTCCAGTCCCAAAAAGCGGCAATTATTTGGTCGTTATTATTTTTTATAATTAAAGCCTTATGCTATGTACTTGCAGCACAAAACACAAGCTTTGTTCAATTATTATATTAGTTTACAACTATTCGCGTGTTTCACGCCAGTAAATAACCCGATCATTTCCTCTAAAGCGTCCAAATTGTAAAATAGTACGAGGATCAAGCTGTGTTCCATCGCCCTGCCAATCCCACTTTAACCAATCATAAGTATTATATTCTAAGGTAAATTCACCCAAACCATTTGGCTGTGCATAAATACCGTTATCTGCCGGATACACTCCCGCTTCTAGCTGGCCAGATACACCAGTCCCATATTTATAGGTTAATTGTGGGCTGCTAGGTGATATTTGAGTGATTTGGGTATGATCAAATACACTACAATTATCTTCAGTGTTATTTACAAATCCACTGCCGTTGTAATACTGAGCCTGCATAGGAATAAGTAAAGGGTCGAGATCGGAGCCTGCGTTATTGCCAAGGACTAAACGTCCAAACCTAAACTCTATCGGTAATGCATTTAGTCGTACGCTATTACAACCACCCGAGCATGCTGTTTGTGTATTAGGTTTATCATTTGCATCAATGAGTGTTGCTCCTTCTATGTTAGAAAGCGTTGCCATTAAGCTCACCATAGCGAACGGTCCGTCTGCTTGCCCTACACCTAATCTTTTAAGTGTCGTGTTGAGTTGGCTCATTTGCCATTGACCATCGCTTGTATCTCCCCAGTTGTTATTTCCTAGGTTTACTAAGCGGCTAGTAAAATTAGTTGCAGGTACATAGTTACCTACTTCATTATTTTCGGCATTAACGTCTACACTTGATTTATCAAAGCCCGCTTTATAATTAGCCATTAGCTCACCATTTTGATTTTGTGCTTGTACTGTAAAGCCAAGTTCAAAAGGTTGATCAAGGTAAGTTAAATTACTGCCGTATTGCGTGCATTGCGCGGCAGCTTGAACCCCCACTACCTGAAACTGCGAAGGTGCAAAACGACCAACGTTATATAGCTCACCTTTTACATCTCCCGCACCAAAATAATCGGCATCTTGAAGGCCTGCTGTTAAATCAATGATGCCAACTTGGTCGTAATTATATTGCGATATAGATTCACTCAAACTACCTGTATCACTAAACGCAACAGTACTCATCGCTTCAAGCGTACCTTGAATGCCTGGCGTAGGCGCTTTAAGTAATGCCTCTACAAGCGGTTGCTCTGTAATAAAATGCTTAGCTATGTTGTTATTTGTAATATTGCTGTAGTTGTCTGGGAAACCATCGTTGTTAGTGTCTTGCCCTGTTTGCCACTGCACCGCATTCATTTTTAAATCGAATGCTTCGCCAGTTAACCTAAATAAGCTCCCATTAGCGTTTGCTGCATAACCATCACTTGCAACTTCCATCGCTAATCCGAATGGCTTTACAACATATTCATTTGAACTACCTGTTAGATTTACTGACAGGTTAGTAATTGGATCTAAAATTAAGTTGGTTTTTACATTTAAACTCAACTTTCCTGCATCGGGATAATTTATAACAATCGGGGCTTTAGACTCACTATCAAAGTTTAGCGTGAACGATTTAGCTGCTTGCTCGACCGCAAAGGTATTATTGTTGTTACTAAGTGAAACCGTATCAGAACAACTTGCACCAGCACTGCATGTATACGATAAATCTAAGCTTACATCACCACCGGCGGGAAATGCGGCTTCGCATACGCCCGTAGTGGTATTTGTTTTTACCGCTTGAATAGATAGCGCTTTTGCATTAAATCCAGTATTTGAAGGCTTTGCTGATAACTGAGTAGGAATTGTAGTATTTCCATCTGTATCATTATTAAAAATAAATCCAGCATCAGAAAACGTAACTTTGCAGCCACTCAAACCAACATTATTACCACCGATATAACAACGAAGAGGTGCAGAAGGATCCGCAGTGTTATATCCAAATGTAACACTGCCTGTGGTGCGTTTAGCAAATTCGACAACCGCTGATCCTGTAAAATTAATATTCTCCCCCGTAACCCAACTTTGCTGACCACTATTATCTGGAGAAAGGTTTAAACTAGACGGCTCAGCAAATAATAAGTCGCAGGCATCATTAGCGCAGGCTGTTAGTGTCATTTCTTTAGCTTCACACGTTAGACCTTTGTTATCGCTTATTGTTAAACGATAATGATCCAGTGTTTCTGGTGTATAAATACCACAAAAACCAGGGATACTTTCGGGTACTGGTAGAGCGTCAAACGTTGAGCTCCCTTCGGTAATAATTTGAGTAGCCGATGTAATTGATCCCTGATACGTTACATTTTGAGCGATTCTTACCTCACCAGTTGCAACAATATAGCCCGCAATATTTGCATCGGCTGCAATAGCAACCGCACCATCGACATAAATAGCCAAGTACGCGCCAGTTTCTACTACTATATTTGTTTTACCTATATTCAAAAATGAAGTTGATAGAAGTGAGGTTGTGTCTTTTAAAAAAATACGTGTAGGCGCTGTTACTCTGTATTGTGTTTCCAGCATACTTAACTGCAACTCATCGTAATAATAGTCGCCAGCTAAAGACGTAGGTACGGGCCCTGTTGAGCTACCATCATTTGTAACCGTTGGCACCTGCGCCGCTTGATTCGGTTCTAAAGAGTTATAACCACCAGCAACACACGCCTGACCATTACACAAAGGAGGGCTTGTCAGCGCTGTAGAAATTAAACTTGTGGTGGTGACAAACTGCGCATTACCATCGGTTATTTCTACTCCCTGCACCAGCTGCACTTCACCATTGTTATAAGTAGAAATAGCGCCTGGGAATAGCGTATCACAATCTAAAATATCACCATTAAATACAAAGGTACTGGTCATGGCGAGTATTGATGCTTCCTCGTTTACGTGACGGCGCTCGTTATCGCCATCACGATCTTCGTCAACAACAAGTCCTAGCCTGTCAGTTCGCAGGTTACAGCTGCGTAGCCACCCGCCATCATCTTCTTGGCGTGAGTTTTTACTTGCTACAACTAACGGAGCCACACTAAAGTTATTAGTAAAACTAAAGTAATTACAGCCATTGCTCCAGCCGTCAACTTCAAAGCCTGTGAAAAAAGTTTCCCACGATACCTCAACGCCATTATCGTCAGAAAATGTGCGGTTACTTCCGGGCTCTACAGCCATATAGGCAACAGTTTCGGTTTTTATGAGCCCAAGTGCTGTTTCAGATGCTTCTAAAGCAATATTAACGCCGCTGGCAGATAGAGAATTACTTTCTACTGCAACTGTTAAAAACGGAATTAATGCCTCAGAAGGTGGATTGCTGTCTATGCTATTGAGTGTTTGTAACGAATGGAAAAAGTTTGGCCTTTGAGTAAACGGTTCAGCAAATGTTAAAGACTTATAGCCTTTAGGTGTTAATGGAGCAAAGCCAGACTTAGAGCCATACTGTAATTCGAGCAATAGATCAGTATTACCTACTTCCATAATTGTGCCGTCTGGAAATTGATGCACACCATACTCAATGGCTAAATAGTGCGCTCCCATACTAATATGCCCGCCATCCTCTCCTGAAGGTTCAAGCGGTAAGGCCTCAAAGCTAGTTGTGGTTATATTACGTATTCTTATTATTGCAGGGTTTCCGCCTTGGTTTGTTGAGAGCATAAAAACAGCAGGAGGCGTTATATATTGCTGTTGAAAATTAACTTCTGTCCAAACAGGCGATGTATATGTATCTTGCAGCTCTATATAACGGCCTTCGATTTTTGGAGGCACTGCATTTGCGTAATTACAAAGTAACACGCAGCTAAAAAATATAGTGACCAATGCATTTTTCATCATGGTAAAGTTTTAGCCTCCACACTGAGCGTTCTTTGTGTTTGCCAATAATCTTTTCTGCAGCTACTCCCTGCAGGGCAATCAATTGCGGCGCATGTTGCACTGCTTTGTAAGTAATATATATTCACAAGCCCGTTGGTTGTACTGCTATCAGGTAAGTCTATATATTCATCGCAACTCACCACTACTTTACAGTTAGCTAAATATGCAGTTTGGAAGGTTAAATCAGTAGTAACTGATGTACAGCTTTGAACTGAGCTATTTGTTGGAAATAGTTGCGTTAAACCACTTTCTAGGCCGCTTTGTGCTGCCATAAAAGCGCGAGCCCCATAATACTCAATCGTATTTTGTTGAGATGCACCAGAAAGCACTTTAACTAATGCTAATCCTAGTGCTAATAAAGCAACAATAATTACCAAAGAAACAATTATTAAGTTCCCTTTTTGTTTACTGAGTAAGGCTTTTCCGTGAGGATTTTTTTTAAGGTACATTAGGAATATGTACCTCATGGTTAAAGTTCATTACTTCAGTATCGTTAAATTGCATTTGCGCATTCACATTAAGCACAGCGTTTCTTTGTAGGGAGAGCGCATCAAGAGTAAAAAATAAATCGCTCGCTAAATTATTGGCAATGTAAATACCTAATAAATCACGTTTAACACCACTGCTTATTTGTAAGCTCACGGCATCTAATTGATTAACAGTAAAACCGTAATTGGTATATCTATATAAATACTGCCCTTCAACGCAAAAACTTACAGGTTCTGAAAGTAAATAAAGGCGTTTACTCGGCGACTCTTGGGTAAATGCTTTGCTAAATTGCCACTCATCAATTTCGCTCGCTGAACTGTTAAATGCTGATACTTGCAAGCGCTTATTATTGTTTTCATCGTATATATCAGCACTGCTTAATGGGTAAATAGTTGCCCAATCTCCAGCTTGCGGCTGCGTTAAATTATTAAGTTCAAAATCAACAGCGCTAACATTAAAAGGCGCTGCAGTAGGTAGGTAATTTGTATAGTGGGTTGCCGATAAAAATGGCGTAAATTCTAAGCACTGCTGAGCACTACAGGCCCCGCTAGTATTATTATCGCAAGAAAGCCTTAATGAATTTGGCGTAGCGTGGCGAAGCTCTTTACTAAGTCGCGTTATTAAAAAGCGGGCCTGGGCTACTGCTTCTTGACGTTCAACACCTTGTGAGTAAATACTGACCCCAGCACCAATAAATGAAAATGCACTTACGGCTAAAATACCAATAATAACCATGACAAGTAATAGTTCTATAAGGGTAAATGCATTTTGGTATTTAGCTCTTTGCATTAGTAATTCCCTTTATATGCACTAAATCCGTAAACTTCGCCTAAGGGTGATGTTACTTCAATAGTAATACGCTTAAAGGTTGTGCCATCGTTGATGGTCAATTCGTTAAAGTCGCTATCGTACTCAACAGTAACAACTAAGTTAAAGTCACTGTATTGGCTTAACACCTCACCTAAGCTATTGGTGATAGGCTGGTTAGACAGTGCAATATAGTCATCTACATCGTTATAACTGGTTCGGGTTTCTAGGCCTGCCCCTAAGCTATCGACGCCTAAATCGCCCTCTGCGGTACAAGGCTCAACACCCAAGGTTGTTTCGCCGCAACGCCTAAAAGGTGCACTTCTATCGCTGTGCTCATCAAACGATTTACTTTGAATTTCGTTCATTAGTGATTGACCAAATTCAGAGGCTCTTAAAGCCACAATTGGCTCTGCACTTCTTTTTGCTTGCGGGGCAATTAAAGCGGTAATAATGCTTAATGCAATAGCAAACATGACTATGCCAATAATAAGCTCAATTAAAGTGAAACCTTTTACTTTAAGGGCACGCATAGATAAGCCCTTCACCACTTATGCATACGCCAGCTAATCCAACGTCTATTCGACACTGCGTAGTACAGGTTTGATTTGATTTACCTAAAGGATCAAAACTAATTTGGGTAAATATATTCGCGTTACTATCTAAAGCACTAAATGCTATATCACTTCTTTGCGTGTTTATTTGTACCACTAAATGATCGGTGTTATTAGCATCGGCTCCACCGGTACATGTATCGGGTGTGGGGGGAGCAATAAGTGTGGAGGTTATATAAAGGTTATGACAACTTGCCATTGCTGTATTTTGCATGGCACGAAGCTGCACTGTCCTCAGTGCATTTAAAGTACGATTTCGATATGAATACGCATCTTCTGTTGAGCTGCCCAGAAATTTGGGAACTGCCGTTACCGACAGTATACCCAATATTACTAGAGTAATAATTAACTCAATGAGTGTGAAGCCACGCAATCGTTGCTTACTACTGCTTTTCATTTATGAAATTAACAACCTTCTATAAAAAGCTCAACTTTAGGCGCTGTTACAACTGTTCTAATTGGCGCTGTTGCTGCTGCTGCTGTTGCTTCTGTATACTCAATTCTACAATCATCCCCTTGCTTATAACTATTTGGGAAAATAATCACTTTTGTACCATCTACAACCAAATTAAAATCTGCAGAATCGTTATCTGCAAACTCTACATCAAGAAAAGCTTCAAAATCATCTTGAGTTGCCTTTGGGTAGCCATAAACAGTATTAACAGTCCCAGTATCTACTGTAACTGTAGCCGTTTCTTCTTTGTGATCACTAGCAATAATAGACTTGCCGTTTACGATATTCATACCACTACGAATAGAGCCCTGTAAGCCTTCAAGTGTTGAAGCATTGGCATCACCTTGCAAGTTTAAAAAGCGAGGTGCTGCGGTAACAGCTAAAATGCCTAAAATAACAATTACGATGATCAATTCAACAAGTGTAAAACCTGCTTGTTTATTCATTGGTAAACTTTTTAACGATTGCGTTTTCATAAGTAAGCCTCTTTTTAATTACTTAATTTTTAAATATTTTTACTTTGCCTGTTTTAGCAAAGTATGAAAAACCTGTTAAACCTGATATTTCACTCGTATTAGTAGGTATACTTTTAATATCAATGGTATGAGTTAAATAGTAGTCGCATTGCGTACTTTCTGCATTGTACCTAACTAAAAAATTTACACTTTTTATTCTTGATATTTCATTACTTAACGTACTACTGGGTGCGTCTTGTAAAATTACATTTAAAACTTGGCGACATTTATTAGCATTTATAGCTTCTGCACGAGTATCTTTTTTTTCTGTTTCATCGCTTGTTGGTGTACCTAACACTCCATCAATACCAACTATTACACCTCCATAATTAACAAATGTTTTGTTTGACCTACTGCTTGGTCTTCCTTCTAATTCCCATTGACCCCTAACCATGCCAACGGCCGATGAAAAACTACCCGCAATAGCATCTACGCTTGCATTATGCGCTTGATTTTTAATACCTATATATTGAGGTATAGCAAAGCTCAAAATTACTGCCAGTAAAATAACAACAATAACTAACTCAAATAATGAGAAACCTTTTGAGTAAGCCTTTGACGCAATCACTTGGTTAATTACCTTTAATCGCTGACATCATGTTCCACATAGGCATAAAAATACCCAACGCTAAAATCAGCACCATAATGGCAACAAACACAGTTAAAATAGGTTCGATTTTTGCGGTTAAACTACGTAGATCGTAATCAACTTCACGCTCATAATAATCAGCAGCCTCTTGTAATAGCTCATCAACCCGACCTGTTTCCTCTCCCACCGCAACCATCTGTAATACAAGCTGAGAAAACAGTTCAGAGCTTTTTGACGCTCTAAGTAAACTATCGCCCTTTTCTATATCTTGGCGCATAGTAACAATCGCTTTTTCCATATAACTATTATCTACTGCATGCGCAGTAAGCGATAATCCAGTGGTCATGGGAACACCCGATCGTAATACCATAGCTAAACTTTGGCTGTAGCGAGCAAGCAAAGTACGTTTTAGAATATCGCCAATAAATGGAATTTTTAATTTATATTGATCCCACTTAAAGCGCCCAGTATCTGTATTTAAATAACGCTTCCAAGCGAATACCGCTCCAATACCCATTACCAACAATAACCACCAGTAATTAACAAAAAAGCTGCTAGTACCAATTAATATTTGAGTCATTAACGGCAATTCGGCATCGAATTTGGCAAACATGCTCGCAAAGGTAGGAATTACAAAAATATTTAAAATAACCATAGCTGCTACAAGAGCCAAAATAACAAAAGTAGGGTAGCGCATAGCTGCTTTTATTCGTTTGCGAGTTTCCTGTTCTTTTTCAAAGTAAATAGCGAGTTGATAAAATGCATCTTCTAATCGGCCAGAACCTTCACCAACCATTACCATTGACACGGTTAGGCGGCTAAACACCTCGTTATGAATTGCCATTGCACTGGATAAGTCGCGGCCTTGCTCAAGTTGCCTGGTAACTTCCATCAATACATTTTTAAATTCTTTATTTTGTGTTGTATCTGCCAATCCAATCATTGCTCGTATAATTGGAATACCCGCTTTTAGTAGCGAATACATTTGTCTAGAAAACATAATCATGTCGTCTAGCGTTATTTTTTCGACAAATAAGTTATCGAAAATTTTAATGTTATTTTTTGTTTCAACTAAAGAGATTGATATTGGTATAAATTGACGCTTCATTAAACTATCAGCTACGCCAGCTTGGTTACTCGCTTCTAATTGGCCTTTTACCAAAACACCTTTGCTGTCTTTCGCTTTATAGCTATATAGTTGCATCAATATCCCCTACTATTTCTGGGATATATTCAGCCACTTTAAATACTTCATCTAAAGAGGTAATACCTTTCTTAGCGTAATTTAATGCCATTGCTGAGAGTGGCGAAAAGTTTGCGCTATTTTTAGCGGCTTTCGCAAAACCTTGTGTGTCGTTCACTCGTAAGGCATCCATCATTGCATCATCCATTTCGAGCAACTCAAAAATACCTACACGCCCTTTATAACCAGTGTGATTACATGCTGTGCAACCTTGCCCTTTAGAAAATTGAGCATCTGTAATCTCTTCGCCTAAATATTTTAACCAACTTATTTCTTGGCGATCTGGCAAGTACGGTACTCTACAGTCATTACATACTCGCCTTACTAATCGCTGAGCAATAATCGCTCGCAGTGAACTTGCCACTAAGTAAGCCGGTGCACCCATATCGATTAAGCGCATAGCGCTGGTAATTGCATCATTGGTATGTAACGTTGATAGTACTAGGTGGCCTGTTAAAGCGGCCCTTAATCCAATATCTACGGTTTCTTGGTCACGCATTTCGCCAACCATTATAATGTCAGGATCTTGCCTTAGAGCTGTCCGTAAAATACTGGCAAAACTTAGCCCTATTTTATTATTTATTTGTACCTGGTTAATACGTCCAATACGATACTCAACCGGATCCTCTACGGTAATAATTTTACTTTCTTGTTGGTTTAACTCACTCAATGCACCATAAAGTGTGGTTGTTTTACCCGAGCCTGTTGGGCCAGTAACTAAAACCATGCCATGTGGACGTTTTATAATGCTGCGCACACGTTTTAATATGTGTGCCGGCATACCCGTTTCATCTAACGATAATAATCCTGCAGATTGATCAAGCAAACGCATTACAACTGATTCACCATGCTGAACGGGCATGGTAGATAGGCGCACATCAATACTATGGCTGCGCACTTTTATATTAAACCGGCCATCTTGAGGGAGGCGTTTTTCAGATATATCTAATCCCGACATAAGCTTTAAACGTAGCACTAGTGCCGATGCTATTTTTACTTGGTTAAGAGTGTGCTCTTGTAATATTCCATCTACACGTTGACGAATGCGAAGCAAACCTTCATCTGGCTCAATGTGAATATCGGATGCGCGAACTTGCACAGCGTCCTCAAATATTGATTGCAGTAACTTTACAACGGTTGCATCGGATGTCTCATCACCTAAAGAGTTTAAATCAAATTCTTCTACGTCTTGATATTCTTCATGGAGTTGTGCTGCAAAGTTGGTAATTTCATCTGTGCGGCGATATACGTTGTCAAACGCAGCCATGATTTGGCTTTCTTGTACAACAGCTAAATCTATTCGTTTAGGAGCAAGCATAGTAGCAAGTTGATCAAGGCCCCTTAAATCAGCAGGATCGCTCATCCCGACCAAAACAGAGTCACCATTGTCTTCGATTACTAGTGCTCTGTAACGACGCGCATATACCTCAGATAAAAGCTTAGATACATCGTGTGATATTTTTCGCTGTGATATATCTAAAAAAGGTACCTGTAATTGCTGCGCTAAAAAGCGTAATAATTGTGGCTCACTAATAAACTCAAGTGTAATAAGTGTCGAACCTAATTTACGGCCCGTTGCAGCTTGAACATTTAATGCTTCACTTAGTTGCGCTTCGGTGATCATGTGTTCGTGGACAAGTAAATCGCCTAAGCGCATTTTTAAACTAGGTCTCATACGGCCTCCTTTAGTGCAACTAAACGCTGTAATGCATGCTGGGTCATAGCGGTATTTAACCCACCTAAATCTAGAGCTACTTTATAAAGCTGTTTAGCATCGAGGTACTCTCCTAGTGCATCTTTTGAGGTTGCAAGTGCAAGCCACCACTTGGCTTGACTAGGCTGGAGCTGTGTAAGATGTTTAAAGCTTTCAAGTGCTTTGTGGTGCTTACTCGCACTTTGCGCAGCAGTACCTTGCAGCACCCAAAAATCAAGATTCGCCTGGGATTCAAATTCATCACTTAAAAGCAGTAATACTCCTTCATACTGTTGTTGCATAATGAGTATTTTGCTTAGCATTACACGCCATTCAAGTACGTTAGGGTTTTGGCGAATACCTGATTGCAAAACCTGCTGTGCAGAATTTATATCTTGTTGTTTAAAGTAAGTTGCAGCCAGTAAATTTCGAGCCTCAACATGTAAAGGCGATTGCGCTAAAATAATGTTTAAATCACTAATAGCTTCGTTGTATAAGCCAAACTGTATTGCCTGTTTAGCTGCTGCTAATTGCTCGACCAATAAAGCCTGTGGTGACTTAGTTTCTGCCGCGCTTTTGATCATAGTATTTTGTGGCTTAGTTTTAGTCACTGAAGTAGTTTTTGGCTTGCTGACAATAACTTTGCTAGCCACTAACATATTATCTTTAGCTAGTGCAGGGCTTTGTTTAACCTCGGCAATTACAACCGGCTCAGCCGTTGGTTGAGAAACCAGTGATGTTGCTTCACTCAACTTGGATTCAGCTAAATCATTCACTTCCGGTTTCATTTGCTCAACTTGCACAGCCTTCTTCACAACTTCTTGCTCAACTAAAGGCTCTACAGTGCTTTTTTCATCTTGAGAATCAGATAAATTAGAGCTCAAAACCGCGACCATTTTTTGCTGTGGTAGCACAGACTCACGTTGAGTTTCTTTTTTGTCGGCGGTCGGTAAATACAGGTATGCTAAAAAAATGACACTTAGCATAATAAGTAAAATTGCGGCTTTAAATACAATGTTTTTTACATCATATATTGGCTTTACGCTTATACCTTCTTGAATATTCACTTGTTTAGCTTCACGTTGCTCAATATTTTTAAGCATATTATTTATAACGCTCATAACCACTGCCTCCATACCCATATGGCAGCAATAGCTAAAACACTAAACATTAACGCGCTGTAGCTCCAATATTGACCGGTTCGATATTTTGCGCAGTCTTCGGTATCTTTTATGGCAAGCTGAATATGGCGATTTGTTATTGTATTTAACCCTTCACCGTAAGCTTGTAATAGTGCTTTGTGGCATAAAATATTAACTAATCTAGGAATTCCACGGCTTGCTCTGGCAATCTTAAGCCCCATACTATTATTAAATAAAGGAGGTCTATTAAATCCTGCAACTTGTAAGCGATGATTAATATAATAAACAACCTCAGCGCCAGTCATCGCCCGTAATTTATAAGAAAAACTAATACGTTGGCGCAGCTGCCTTACTTTATTGTTTGCCAGTTTTTCATCAAGTTCAGGTTGCCCAAATAACACAACTTGAATCAGCTTTTCGCTTTCTGTTTCTAAGTTTGTAAATAATCTCAGCGCCTCTAGTGTCTCCCAACTCAAGCATTGCGCCTCATCTATCAAAAGCACTACGCGCTCATTATCTTCTTGTAAGTCGAGTAAGTGATGATTTATAAGCTGCCCTAGTGCTTGTTGGTCCAATGCTTTATCTACATCCATACCCAGCTCAATTGCAATCGCCCATCTAAGCTCTTCAGGGCTTAAATAAGAGTTAGGTAAATAAGCCACAATGTAATCTGGCTCAAGTTGGTTTAATAGCTTCCTACAAAGCAACGTTTTACCTGTCCCAACTTCACCGGTGACTTTAATAAACCCCTCACCCATTTCAATGGCTGTTGTTAGCACTTGCATCGCTTCGTGGTGCGGCTCAAGTGCACAAAAAAATTGTGTGTTAGGGGTTAACGTGAAAGGCATTTCACTTAAATTAAAAAAGCTTAAATACATAGTTAGTTTTCATACCATGTTTTTAAAAGCTGACGGCTTTCACCTTGTTGTTTTTTCCAAGTATCGGGCATAACAACGGTTGGTTTGATTAAAATAATTAGTTCTTTTTTCTCTTGGCGTTTACGAATACTTTTGAATAAGTTGCCAAATATGGGGATATCACCCAGCACGGGTGTTTTTGATTCTTCATCCTGTGTTGACGTTTGCATCAAACCACCAATAACCACTATTTCGCCACTTTGAGCGCGAATAACGGTATCTGATTCTCGAATGTTGCTCTGCGCTAGAGGTAATTCAAAACGTTGATCGTCTAAAGTAATTACCTTTAGCTGCTCTTCTGTTTCAGTTACTGAAGGGTGAACATGCAAAATAACTGAGCCGTACTTGTCAATTTGCGGCGTTACATCAAGCGCAATACCAGAAAAGAACGGTGTTAAATCAATCTCAGGCGAGGTAGTTGTAGCAGTACCAGTTACCGTCGTACTTGATACATTAGTAACAAAGTATTCGTCTTGCCCTACTTTTATAACTGCTTTTTGGTTGTTTGTAGCCGTAACGCGAGGGTTAGATAGCATCTGCACATCACCTTGGGTTTCTAGCAAGTTAATAACCCCGTTAAAGTCACCCTTTTGAATTGTCAGCGATGACGCTCCGCCAATGGCAGCCGAAATACTATTACTAATTGTAGAACCCGCTGTTGTAGCAAACGAAATACCGCCTTCTAAACCACTGGCTATGCGCTCCCAGTTGACCCCTTGTTGGTACTCATCTTTTAAGGTTACTTCTATTATTTTTGCTTCTAAAATAACTTGGCGTTGCAGGTTTTCTTGGCTTTGACGTAAAAACTCTTTTAGCTGACTAATTTCGCTTGGTAATGCATTTACGGTTACCAAACTAGCTTGTGGGCTTGCAACAACATAGCGCCCATCGCTTGCGCCAATTAAAGACTTAAGGGCAACTTCTAATTCCTTCCAAAAATCGTTTTTATTAATTGTTTGGATTCGAGAACCATTCAAATCTAAGCTTTGATTATCGCCGCCAAATTCACTATTTTGCTGGTTACTATTACCTGAACTCGAACCACTAGAACCACTGCCACTTTGTGCAAATTGACTCACCCCACCAGCAACAACACTCACTGTAGACTGACCATGGCGTTGCATCATTAAATAATTTACAGGTATTGTTTCTGTGCGCATTTTGGCTGGTAGTACTTGTACAATTCGTCCTTCATTAACAATATCTAAAGGATACATACGCTTAATAACATTAATGACTTCATTAAACGTAACGCTTTTAAGATTTAAATTAATTGTGCCATTTACCTCAGGATGCACAGCAACACTAAAAGGGGTATCGTCTGTTAAGCCTGCAAAAAAAGCGCCTATTTCAACATCATTTGCTGCAACATCAAAACGCTTTATAGATAAATCATCACTTATAGTTTGCTCATTATTTATAGATGACAATAAGCTTTGTGTAAGTTCGCTTGGCATTTGTAAAGGCACAATTACTTTAGGCTCTGTAGGTCTTTCAGATAACTCTTGCTCTATATGATTTTTAACCTCTTTACCTGGTTTAAAGCTATGGCACGCAGTTAAAAATGTAGGTAACAATAGAAGAACAAGCCACGGATGAGATAAATTATTTTTTAATTTCATAGTCATATAATTCTAATTTTATTTGTTTATCATCATTTGCTAACACAACCTGTTTTGAGTTAATGCTTAGCACCCGAAAATCATCTACAGCATCACCAACTCGATAAATATGGCCTGAAATAATGGCCTTAAATGCTGTACTGTTTTTAATAATAGATTGCAATTTAAGTTCTGTGTTTTGAGTTACACTCTTGTTGTTATTTACATACATATTTGGTTGAGTAGGATCGCGTAATTGCGCTAATGCACTGGGTGCGAAAGTGAACAAAAGTAATAAAAAACATAAATTATAATGCGATAAATTTTTCATTAGCGCTCACTGTAGCAATTTGTAAAGTTAATTCAGCTTGAGGGTACTCTAGTACCTGATAACTAAACTCCTGTATTAATAACTTATCTTGATTATTTTTTAATGCGGCTAAATATTTTTGTAAGCTAAAGTAGCTACCTTCTAAAGTAACGACCATCTGATGCTCAAAAAATAATGTTTGCGTATCATGTTCACCTAGTTTTTCTACATCGATAGCCTGTGCTGGTTTGACATTAAAGCTACTCACTTTTACGTCGCTACTATCTACGAGCAAATCTTTTAAAACGGCAGGTACATTTTTAGCCGCTACAAAGCCTTGACTAAAACTATTAAGTTGATTATTTATTTCGGCTAATTCATCTCTGGTTTGTGCAATTTGACCGCGTAAAACCTTAGTGTAGTCGTAGTTTAGTGCTTGGTTTAACATGGAGAGTTGCGCATTTATCTGCTGTAACTCTTGCAGCGTTGTATTGTGCTTTGAACGTATGTTGGCAACTTCATCTTGCTGTGGAAAAATAACGAACCAGAGACCGAGGTAAATCACTATAAACAAACCAACAAATAAGGTGGAATACTTCTCACGTTTTTGCAGCGATGCAAACTGAGCTTGGTATTTAACCCATAATGGCCAACCTTTATTTTTATTATTCTGGCTACTTATTGTTTGGCTCATGGTTTATCGCCCTCATCACTAAGGTCTGTCGCTACATTAAATTCACTCACACCTGCTTGCGTAGATAACTCTAAAACTGAAAACTCTTTATCAATAAAAAATGGCGACTGTTTTAAATTATCAAACCAAATTGGTAAGAATTTTGATTGCGATGTTTGACCCTGAAGCGTCACACTTTGCCCTACAAACTTAATGTGGGTCAGCCAAATATTAGGTTCATGATACTTCGCTAAATCGTGCATTACCTGAGCGTAATCGGTTGCAGACTGATCTGAACTTTCCTCTAAATAGCTAAATATTTGCTGCTTGTGCAAAACCTCTTGCTGAAGTGTTTTTAGCTCATTAATAAAGAGTGTTTTATTTTGTTTCTCTGCTAACTGCTGTTTTACAACTTCTAACTGAGCTTTTCCTTGTTTGAGGTATTGCCTATTTTGTTCTAAATCAAGCTCACTAGAATATGTTTTATAACTGTAAAAAGCCCACGTGATTGCAATAATTAATAGCGCACCTAACCACAACGTAATCATTCCAGACAAAGGGACTGGGTCTCGCCGTACGCGTAAGGTTTTTTGATAAAAGTTAATCCGGGTTTTCATAGCACAGACTCAGGATCTGTTAATTGATAGGCTGCCCCAAGCGCATAATAAAAATTTGGCTCTAATTGCTGCGCTAATTCTAAGTTAGGCTCAAAATCTACAACTTTTACTTGTAAAAACTCTGCAAGCCCGGCTCTAAGAGTTAATGAGGATAAATCATCGCACTGTAACTGAATGCTGCGAATTGGTGGTTGCTTGAGCTGGCTTTCAAAAAAGTCCATAGAACGCTGAATTTCTAATCCTAACGCTTCTACCAATTCTTGATTTTGATCCTTATCTGAAATACCTAAAAAACCATTTAATCGCCTAGCTAATACTAATTGCCCATCACGAATAATTAAGATTCGAGGTTCATGATTAGCATGTTGCACAATCAGCATATGCGCCTCTTTGTATGAGCCAAACAAGGTAACTAAAACCATTTCTTCAGAGGTCATTGCACGCAAAACAGGTTTAGTTTGTTCAAAACTGTCTATAAACGGAAGTAGTTGCAGCTTATTCGTAATAAACACATTCATTTTGCTGCTTTGCATCGGTAATGTTATTGGATAATCGATAAAATCAGCCACAATATTTTCAGGCGCTATATCAACTAAATCTTTTGTAGTCCAAGGGAGTGACTGAATGATTTCTTCATCACTAAGGCTTGGTTTATCCATTTGCACTATTTGATAAAAGTAGTGCGGTATGACTAAATTAACGGCACAAATATCAGTAGAAACCTCATTTGTACAAGCAACAATTGCAGCGGTATAATCGGTTTGCTCAGACACATTTACACTGTGAGAACTGTGAACCATCCATTGGTCGCGTTGTTTTTTTAAACATACTGCGTTAACAGTATCTGCGTAAGTTGCAACACCAATAGCTGTATTTGGATCTAAACTACGATTTAACCATGAAAACAGCTTTTCTTTCATATAGCTACTATTGTTAATTGTGTATGAAATAAGTGTCGTACATTTTAACTACTTTGCCAAATTGAAAACCCAAAAAATGCATGAAACATTCAAAATAGATGAAAATAACTATATTCAACAAATACATAGCTCGTTTCTAAAAAAGAGAAACATTTATTTAGGTATAAAACGTGATGATTTGCTCCATCCGCTAATAAGTGGCAATAAATGGCGTAAATTAAAATATAATTTAGCGTACATGCAAAAGATAAATAAAACAGAACTTCTGACTTTTGGTGGTGCGTTTTCAAACCATATTCACGCCTGTGCAGCTGCCGGAAAAGAATTTAATATAAAAACTCGCGCGATTATTCGCGGACCAGAACTTGATAACAACAATCCAACAATCCAATTTGCAAAACATTGTGGTATGAACCTACATGTAGTTAATCGTATAGAGTATCGAAAACGCCACGACACCGATTACCTTAATGCTCTGCAAGAGCGCTTTCCAAATGCTTATATTATTCCTGAAGGTGGTACAAACGAGCACGCCTTATTAGGATGTAAAGAGTTAGTACAAAGCTTACCTGAGCATAACTACTTAGTGTGCCCTACCGGTAGTGGTGGCACGCTTGCTGGATTAATAGAAGGCAGTGCTTCAACAACACAAGTGATTGGTGTAGCAGTATTAAAACAAGCTAATTATTTAAATGAAGAAATAAAAAAGCTGAGCGCTAAAGCTAATAATCAAAACAACTGGCAGTTACTCACAGAGTTTCATGGTGGCGGCTATGGTAAGTTTTTACCTGAGTTATGGCAGTTTTGCCAAGATATGAGCCGCACACATAATCTACCGCTTGAGCCTATTTATAGCGGAAAAATGATGTATGCATTGTGGCAACTTATCGAGCAAGATTATTTCCCATCTGGGAGTAAAATTATTGCGGTTCATACTGGCGGGCTTCAGGGGCTAAATGGACTTAAATATAGAGGATTAATTTAATTAAATACCGCTTGCGTAAACTCTTGAAGTGGCTCGGAAAAGTAAAACCCTTGAGCCCCCACTACTCCCAATTTGGCAAGCGTAAATAACTCTTTTTGAGTTTCTACACCAACGGCATATACAGGTAAATTTAAAAGGTTTGCGGCTTCAACTATCTTTTTTATTTGCCTTTGATTTTGAGTTTTTTCATTTAATAAATGAATTAGTTCGTATGATAATTTAAGCCCGCATACTTGGTTATAATTAGCTAATACAGCTACTTTTTCACTACTTTTTACATTATCAATCACAACTTGTGAACGGCTTTTTTTAATTATATTTAGTGCATTAGTTATCGATTCTCTATGAGTAAAAAACTCAACCTCACTTATTTCAAATTGTAATTTAGCACTTAATTTAAGCTCTGCTATTTGACTAGGTAACCATTCCCAAAATACATTATTAAACCAATTTTTAGGGTGTAGATTTACACTAACTGTTAAGGCCGAAGATTCACTCAGCATTAGCTTTTTAACTTGTGTTATTACAGCTTTATCTAATATTAAAGCGTCTTGATTACTATAAACCTGATTAATAAAATAACGAGCAGCTAGTAATCCAAGTTGGCTATGCCTAACTCTGATAAGAGCTTCATGTTCTAAAATTTCCCCGCTAGAGAGCTCAAATAAAGGCTGGAAGAATAATATAAATTTATTCTTTTTAATATTTTCGATAACTTGCTTACTAGAAAGTGGTTTTTCTTGACAGTAATTTAACGCTAAGCGGTGAGAATGCTGCACTAAGCTGTTTTGCGATAGCATAAGTGCTGATTTTGCTAACTGATAAACCGCAATTTTATCTGCGCCTAATCGATAGTCGCACACACCTATTTTAATGTTTTTATGAGTCATACTTTTTTGATAATTTTGGCATAGTAAAAACACGCTCTGATGAAGCTTTTCAACGTAGCTGTCTAACTCGGGAGTAGGTATATGTGGCAAGGTGACGGCTAAGTAACTGGAATTTAATATTTTTACCGACACATCTTTAAATTCAATCAATTTTCTAGTGATTAACACTTTAAAAATAGCTTCTTTATCGGTTTTCTTATCAAAGTCACATTCAATGAGTAAAAATAAGCTATGTGATGCTCTATTAACCCCATATAAAGAACTTAATTCGCATTTTTTTACTTGTTTAATTAATCGTATTTTATTTTGTTTTTGTTTAATAATTTTAGTAGGTTGTATCATTTTATTTTTGGGCGTAATTCTACGGCTTACATTCAATAAGCCCCACCAACGATAAGACCAGCCAGCGGCGCCTAATATGATCAAGTTTAGCAATATAAATAAGTAACTTTGTGTTACCCAAGCAGGATAGTGATAGAGGCTCAAACTTAATGTTTTGTAAGAAAAAACTTCGCGCTCTATATTCACTAAATGCCTAAAATGCTCTGCAGGCTTTGGCACTTCCAACACAAAACCTTCACTTTTAGCTAATGCGGCCAACACTTCATTGTTTATAGAAGGAGATAAATTCAGCTCGTAAACGTGTTTAACAAACTGCTGCCCAGAAGCATGAACTTTTTGATGTAATGCATCATTTAGAACGAAATTAAAACTAATAAGTATCATTAAAAATAAGACAAAAGAGATGCCTTTGAAGTACTTTAAAAGCCAGATTTTACTCTTTTGCATAGCCTGCCACTCGTTAAATTATTAACTAAAGTGTTGTTCAATATCTATAGAAGTACAAGGCTGTAAACTAAGTTTAAACGTTTATTAATAGCGCTAAACAAAAAACACTCTGATAAACGAGACATAATAGTTTAAATTAGTTAGATATTAAATAAAGGCCCACATGGGGGCTGTTTAAAAGTCTGTGTCATTTCAGCATTATTAAATAGATGGACTGATAATTAATTTAATTGCTCATACATAATTTTACTTCGCACTAATTGAGCGAGTGTTTTAGCACCTAATTTTTCCATTACATGAGAGCGATGAACTTCAACGGTGCGTTCACTAATACTAAGATCGCACGCGATTACTTTATTCATTGCCCCATCAGTCACTCGTTCAAACACTTCACGTTCTCGACTCGACAACGATTCAACATTAATCTTATTTTTATGCTTATCGAGTGATTTTTCATGTTGTTTTTCATCAAGTACCAATGCCTCATTAATACGGTCAATCAAGTGCTGTTCATTAAATGGTTTTCTAATAAAATCAATTGCTCCTAAACGCATCGCTTCTACAGCCATCGGGATATCACCATGCCCGGTAATAAATATTATTGGTAATGAGCAATTTAAATCTTTAAGTTTTTGTTGTAGCTCTAAACCACTCATTTTAGGCATACGTATATCCAATACTAAGCAACCAGCCATGGTTTCATTATATACATCCAAAAACGCAGCGCCTGAACTAAAGCTCCGAGCGTCAATATCAATAGAGTCTAGTAGTATTTCAAGCCCTTCACGAATACCTTCATCGTCATCAATTATAAAAACGCTTTGCTTATCGCTCATAAACGACTCCTCTATTATGTGTTGGCAAAGTAAACATAAAAATAGCTCCTGTTGGCTTATTGTCATAAAAGTGAATATGCCCACCATGTTCTTCAACAATGCTTTTAGATATAGATAGACCGATGCCTGTGCCATTTTCTTTGGTTGATGAAAAGGGTTTAAATAACTTCTCTCTCATTTCTTCAGGTAACCCTGCACCGGTATCAGCCACTGATATCTCAACATATTTATCTTCATTCAATTTTATTTCGAGCTCTATTTTTGAATCATTTTTATAAGCATTTAACTGCATAGCTTCCATACCATTGCGTAATAAATTAAGAATAACCTGCTCTATTTGCACCCGATCAACAAACACATCAATTTGTTCATCACATGTAATTATTCTGACAGTAATATTGCGAAGTCGCGCTTCTGATTCTGCTAGGTTTGTTACTTCTTTTATTAAAAATATACAATCAATGACTTCTTTTGATCGTTGCCCTTTTTTGGTCATTAACTGCATACGCTCAATAACGGCTCCCGCTCGACGAGAGTGTAAACTTAGTTTTTCAAATATTAAGGGGAGTTTGTCAAACCTCCCTTTCTCACAAAAGTTTTTTGCCGTCTGAGAAAAAAGAGAAATAGCCGTCAGAGGTTGATTTATTTCATGTGCAATTCCTGCTGCCATTTCACCCAATGCATTGACCCTTTCTGTATGCGCTAATTGTTCAGTATGAAGCCGAGCTTGGTCTTCTGACGCACGTTGCTTGGTAATATCTCGAATCAAACCTACAAACATTGTACTTTCATGATTCTGTATTTCACTTACAGATAAGTGAATTGGAAATGTTGTGCCATCTTTATGCTTAGCTACAAGCTCACGACCCACACCAATAATATGCGTCTGCTTCGTTTTTAAATATTGAGCTAAATGCTGGTCATGGTGCTTGCTAAATGATGTAGGCATTAATATTGTTACGTTTTTATCTTTTACTTCATCTGAGGTATAACCAAACATAGCTTGCGCAGCAAAATTAAAACTTTGTATAAGCCCGTATTGATCAATGGTAATAACGGCTTCAACAACTGAATTTACTACCGCATCAGAGAAAGCATAACTACTAATTAGGTCAGCTTCAGCCTGCTTAATAGAGGTAATATCATTAATAAATCCTTCAATAATAACTTCACCATTAAAAATAGAACTAACCGGTCCTCCTTTTTCCCACACCAATTTGATCCCACTATTTTTGGTATTAATTCTATATTCAAGTTCAAAGGAGCATTTTTCTTTGACAGCTTCTGTAAGTGACGCCTGTACTCGCTCATAATCATCTGAATGTATTATTTCCCTCCACAGCATTCTATTTTTTTTAAACTCAGCTCGAGAATAACCAGTTAAACTTTCACACCCATCACTAACCAGTATCATAGGCCAGCTCATAGTATTAAAAGACTGATATGCCATGCCGGGAAGGTTTTTTAATAAATATTCAATCTTATATCGCCCGTCTTTTATTTTACTGCGTGCAAATAAATAAGTATAAGCAGCCAACACAATTAAAAAAGCAATAAAAATACCAAGTGAAATTAAAATTCTCATGATTTTATAGTGAGCAATATACAAAAACTCATCACTAGGCGATATGCTTATCTCCCACTTATGACCTTGTAAATCATAGGATGCTTTTTTATCCCAAATGCTTGTAACAGGAAATGAATTTGCTTGATCTGAATATACTTTTTGCCCATCAATAAACAGCGTAAAATGATATTCCTTAAGTAAAAAAGCAGGCACAACTGTTTTAATATAAGGTTCAAAAATCAACGCACTTGCAATAAAACCTTCTAGTTTTTGACTCCTTACATTCGTGTTAAAAACAGGAATATATATTCCAAGCCCCTCTCCACCATGAATAGATTGCAAAGGTGTTGTGACGACTGCTTGTTCTGTATTTTGTGCTTTTATTGCGGCTAACAATGCAGGCGGATTTAATGCCAAATCAAAATCAATGGCTATTTCATTACCTTGCTTTGGTATTATTTTTCGCACATGTAATGATCTATCAATCCAACCTATGGCTTGATAGCCATGTTGCGAATCGTACAATGTTTTACTGATTACTTCCCAATCACCTTGTGGCATATCGCTTGATATAGAAGACAACTTAGATAACTCTGACAGTGATGTTATTCGCCCTTCCAAATCATCTTTAAGCAGTGTTTTAATACCTTGGGCAGTATTTTGCGTTACTCGTTCAATATGGATTCGCTCTTGGGAATCTATATGAAATACTATAAAAATCATTAAACACGTAACCAGTATTCCTACTATTATTGCGTACAATAAAATAGCTAATTGGGACGAGGAAAATATTTTCGATTTTTTATCACTGTAATTCATGATGAATTTAAACTAGCGCCTCGTTGATTAATAACTAGTGCGTTTACCCACTACGCACTGCATTATTTTATAATCCTTTATCACTCCCATCCGCGTCAAGAACTAACTGGGTGATTAAAAATAAATAAAATCAAATAATTACACTTTCAAGATGTGGATTCCCACATGTATTTACGTAGCATCACGAATAGCCTCACTTTAGTACTTGTTTTACCATAATTATACACGCAGCTTCTAAGCGTTATTCATTTTAAAATAAGTGTCTTATTTAATTTAACTGAGGATATTATCATGAGCTATGCAACAACAAATCCATATACAGGTGAGGCTGTAAAAACCTTTCCTGATGCTACTGATGCTGAAATTACTCAAGCGATAGAAAATGCCGATTCTGCATTTCAATCATGGAAAAAAACACCTTTCTCTTCTCGCGCTAAAATAATGCAAAAAGCAGCTGATTTATTACGTAAAGATGTAGTTAGTTACGCCAACTTATTAACTCTAGAAATGGGTAAAATAACATCAGAAGCAAAGGCTGAAGTTGAATTATCTGCAGCCATTTTAGAGTACTACGCAAATAATGCTGAGAAACTGCTCGCATCAGAAAAATTACCCGTTGCAGATCCAGCTGAAGGCGAGGCAATTATTATCCATGAACCACTTGGTGTATTGCTTGCCATTGAGCCATGGAATTTTCCGTATTATCAAGTTGCTCGTATTATTGCGCCGCAATTGTCAGCGGGTAACACTATGCTACTAAAGCATGCGGGCATTGTTCCACAATGTGCAGCCGCATTTGAAGCACTTATGCTCGAAGCTGGTCTGCCTAAAGGCGCTTTTAAAAACCTATACGCCGCACATTCCCAAACAGAAATGATCATTTCTCATCCATTGGTTCGTGGTGTTGCACTTACCGGTTCTGAAAGCGCTGGTGCAATCGTGGCTTCTACCGCAGGTAAAGCACTTAAAAAGTCTACATTAGAACTTGGTGGTGCAGATGCATTTGTTGTACTTGCTGACGCTGAAATGGAAAAAACGGTTAATTGGGCTGTATTTGGTCGTCATTGGAACGGTGGACAAGTATGTGTATCGTCTAAACGAATGATCATCGAAGATGAAGTTTATGATGAGTTTGTTGAACTTTATACTGCTGGTGTTGCTAAGTTGCAAGCAGGTGATCCGCTTGATCCCACTACAACTTTGGCGCCATTGTCATCACAAGGTGCAGCTGATGAACTAAAAGTTAAAATTAACGAAGCGATCAAGCTTGGTGCAATAGCCACTGAAGTGGGTCCTAAAGTACCTAGTCAAGGCGCCTTTGTACAACCCACTATTTTAACGAATATTAGCGAAGATAATCCGGCTCGCAACTGGGAATTCTTTGGTCCTGTGTCTATGTTATTTCGTGCAAAAAATGAAGATGACGCAATTAGAATTGCGAACGACTCTCCATTTGGCTTAGGTGGCTCTGTATTTACGTCAAACCCTGATCATGGCTTAGAAGTTGCCAAAAAAATATCTACCGGCATGGTGTTTGTAAACCATCCAACGATGGTAAAAGCCGACTTACCATTTGGTGGTGTTCGCCGTTCTGGTTATGGTCGTGAACTAATTGGCTTGGGTATTAAAGAGTTTGTTAACCACAAACTAATCGACGTTGTTGACATTGATGCGCCATTTTAAATAGCGCAGTTTAATAAAAACCCCTTAAATATTAATAGGAACGATTATGAATAACAAAATGAAAGCAGCCGTTGTTGAGCAATTTGGCAAACCTTTAGTTCTACGCGATTTAGATATTCCATCACCTAATGCAGGGCAAATATTAGTTAAAACAGAAGCCTGCGGTGTATGCCACACAGATTTACATGCAGCAAACGGTGATTGGCCATTAAAACCAACTCCACCATTTACTCCTGGCCATGAAGGCATTGGGCTAGTTACCAAAATTGGCGAAGGTGTTACAAGCGTAAAAGTAGGCGATAGAGTCGGTGTTCCGTGGCTATATTCAGCTTGTGGACACTGTGAATTTTGCTTAAGTGCTTATGAACCAGTATGTCCTGATGCTGAGTTTGGTGGCTACACTAAAGATGGTGGTTTTGCCGAGTATATTATTGCCGATCCTAATTACGTTGCACTTATTCCTGATGGCTTATCAGCAGTACAAGCGGCCCCTATAATTTGTGCTGGTATTACAACTTACAAAGGTATTAAAGAAACCGATGCTAAACCAGGTGAGTGGGTAGCAATTTCAGGTTGTGGTGGACTTGGTCATTTAGCGATTCAATATGCCAAGGCGATGGGTCTTAAAGTGTGTGCGATAGATATTGATGACGGTAAGCTTGAACACGCAACCTTACTTGGCGCCGATGCAGTCGTAAATGCTAAAACAGATAATGCAGCAGACACCGTCAAAGAAATAACGCAAGGTGGCGCCCATGGCGTACTTATTACGGCTCCTTCCCTACCAGCATTTGAGCAGGGGGTTAATATGACCCGTAAACACGGTACATGTGTTTTAGTTGGCTTACCGCCTGGTGAGTTTCCGACGCCATTATTTGATGTAGTAGCAAATTGCATCACTATTAAAGGATCATTTGTTGGGAACCGCAAAGATATGGCCGAAGCGCTCGCTTTTGCGGCACAAGGCAAAGTTAAAGCGGATATTGAATTACAGCCTTTAAGCGCTATTAATGAAATATTTGAAAGACTCGAACATGGCAAAGTACCATCTCGTGTAGTTATTGATTTTACACTTTAAACAGTAATAAATACGGTGGATTCATGTTAGTAAATAACATATTTCATCGTATCGCTAATTCCATAACGCCTAGATACATATTAATTCCTCTTCATGGCATTTAAATCGAGGTTCGACAATGAAAATTGGTGTTCCAAAAGAAATCCACACTGGCGAGCGACGAGTCGCGACGACCCCTGATGTAGTAAGTAAATTAACAAAGCTTGGTTTTGATGTTGTCATTGAAACTGGTGCAGGAATGGCGGCTAATTACGCCGATGATGCGTATGGTGAAGCTGGTTGTAAAATAGTTAACTCAGCACAAGATGTATGGGCACAGTCTGATATTGTACTAAAAGTACAAGCACCTGAAGGTGATGAAAATACATTACTAAAAAGCGGACAAACATTAATCTGTTTTTTATGGCCGGCACAAAACCCAGAGATGCTAAAAGATTTAACTCAGCGTGGTATCACCGCCATTGCAATAGATAGCATTCCTCGTATTTCTCGGGCACAAAAAATGGATGCCCGCAGCTCAATGGCCAACATATCAGGCTATCGTGCAATTGTAGAAGCAGCTCAACATTTTGGCCGGTTTTTTACCGGACAAATTACAGCGGCAGGAAGAGTTGCTCCCGCCAAGGTACTTGTAATTGGTGCCGGTGTTGCTGGTTTAGCCGCTATTGGGGCTGCAAAAAGTATGGGCGCAATTGTTCGCTCATTTGATACGCGTGCTGAAGTAAAAGAGCAAATTGAAAGCATGGACGCTGAGTTTTTAATGCTCGACTTTAAAGATGAAGACGGCTCAGGCGAAGGCGGTTACGCTAAAGTAATGAGCGATGAATTTATCGAAGCCGAAATGGCATTGTTTGCAGCGCAAGCTAAAGACGTTGATATAATTGTTACTACCGCACTCATACCCGGAAAACCAGCGCCTAAGTTGATCACCAGCGAGATGGTTGCATCAATGAAGAGCGGCAGCGTAATAGTCGATCTTGCAGCCGAACAAGGTGGAAACTGTGAATTAACAGTTCCGGGTAAGGTTGCCGTATGCCATGGTGTATCGATTATTGGTTACACCGATTTACCAAGTCGCCTTGCTGCACAATCGAGCCAATTATACAGTAATAACTTATACAACCTGTTAGCCGAAATGACCCCAGAAAAAGACGGCAAACTCTTTGTTGATATGACAAACGACGTTGTTTTAGGTGCAACTATATGTACTGAAGGAAAAACAACTTGGCCGCCACCAGCGCCCACACTATCTGCCCCCCCTAAAAAGGTTGCGGCTACACCTAAACCTAAACCCACTATTGTTGAGAAAAAGAAATCGGTATTTGGGCCTATAATTGGCGCCGCTATCGGTGCATTAGCATTGCTTGGGCTTGGTGGCGTTGCACCCGCTGATTTTATGTCTCATTTTACCGTTTTTGTCTTAGCCTGCTTTGTAGGTTATATGGTTATTTGGAGTGTATCGCCTGCACTACATACGCCTTTAATGAGTGTAACCAATGCCATTTCAAGCATTATTGTTATCGGTGCTTTAATTCAAATAAGCTCAACAGACGACACCATTAAATGGTTTGCCGTTTTTACCGTGTTAATTACGAGTATTAATATTGTTGGCGGCTTTGCTGTAACACATCGCATGCTCAAAATGTTCCGTAAGTGAGGTTGTCATGATCAGTACTGGTATTGTAACCGTGGCATACATTGCTGCGATGGTTCTTTTTATTTTGGCTTTAAACGGCCTATCCAATCAAGAAACTGCCCGTAAAGGTAATTGGTATGGTATTTCAGGCATGGTTATTGCGCTTTTGGCGACTGTTTTAGGTGTTGTTACCAATAATTATATTGAGTTGATGATTGCATTATTAGTGGGTGGCAGTATTGGCTTACTTGTAGCAAAACGAGTGCAAATGACTGAAATTCCAGAGCTGATTGCTATTTTGCACAGTCTAGTCGGACTCGCGGCTATAATGGTTGGGTATGCTAACTTTGCGGATGCTTCTAGTCATTTTTCAGGAATTGATTTGACCATTCACGATATTGAAACCTATATAGGTGTTTTAATTGGTGCTATTACATTTTCAGGTTCAATTACCGCTTTTGGTAAATTATCTGGTCGAATAGGCAGTAAACCTTTAACACTACCAGGGCGACACATATTTAACCTTGTTTTATTAGTTGCTGTAGCGTGGCTTGGGCAGCAATTCGTTGTGCAGTCTGCTGTTGGTAACGGCATGTTCCCACTGATTATTATGATAGCGCTTGCTTTAGTTTTTGGTATTCATATGGTGATGGCAATTGGCGGTGCCGATATGCCGGTTGTTATATCTATGCTTAATAGTTATTCAGGCTGGGCCGCTGCCGCAACAGGCTTTATGCTAAATAACGATTTACTCATTGTAATTGGTGCATTAGTTGGTTCAAGCGGCGCTATTTTGAGCTATATAATGTGCAAAGCTATGAACCGAAATTTTTTATCAGTCATTGCCGGTGGATTCGGTAGTAGCAATGTAAAAGCTTTACCTGCAGGGGATCAAGAACAAGGTGAAGTACTAACAATCAGTGCAATCGAAACAGCAGAGCTGCTCATGAGCGCAAAAGAAGTAATGATTATTCCTGGATACGGAATGGCCGTTGCAAAAGCGCAGCAAATAGTCTCTGAACTCACAAGTAAATTACGTGAAAAAGACATTAACGTGCGCTTTGCAATACACCCTGTTGCAGGACGAATGCCTGGACAAATGAATGTATTATTAGCTGAAGCTAAAGTTCCTTACGACATTGTTTTTGAAATGGATGAAGTAAACGACGATTTTCCACAAGTTGATGTTTCACTTGTGATTGGTGCAAACGATATTGTAAACCCGTCAGCACTTGATGAACCAAATAGCCCTATCGCCGGCATGCCAGTACTTGAATGCTGGCATGGTAAAGCGTCTATCGTTTTAAAGCGCAGTATGGCAACTGGTTATGCTGGGGTACAAAATCCATTGTTTTTTAAAGATAATACACAAATGCTCTTTGGAGATGCCAAAGACACGTTAGTCGAAGTTGTTGCTGCACTATAAAAGTAACGTTGCAAAGCCGTGGAGGATTCCATGGCTTTGTTATTTTTGCATTACTTAGATTTTATATTTTTGAGATCCGCTTAATTGCCGTGATTATAACTAGTTAAACTACCTATTAAACCTTTGAGTCAAATTCTATTTTAAGTTATTCAAAACAGGCTCAAGCAACGGGAGATATTACGACAGGCATTTGATATATATAATTATTAAATCACTTTAATGGCTCAGCTATTTATTTAAACAGCGGATTATAGTTTCACGTAGATTTTGCGCTTTAATAGGCTTTGCAACATGGGCGTTCATGCCAATGGATAAGTATCGTGTAATATCATCTTTCATAACATTAGCTGTTAAAGCAATTATTGGAATATTTGCGATTGCTTTGTCACTATCGCTACGAATAATTTTACTCGCCTCAACCCCGTCCATAATAGGCATATGAATATCCATCAAAATAATATCGTACGATTGTGATTTCACGGCTTGAATACATTCTAATCCATTGTCAACCAAGTAAATTTGAGCATCAGCCTTCTCTAGTATGTTTGTAACAATTAGTTTATTGATCGAGTTATCTTCCACAACCAATATTTTTATACCTGCCAGCGACGCTTCACTTACGGTGTTTACTATAGGTACTTCATTGAGAGGGCCTATTACTTTACTTTCAATCGCTTCATACAAAACACTCGTGTATACAGGTTTCTGCAAAATAGTTTTTATACTTACTTTTTTGGCTGCATTATTAAGTAAACTTTCGTCACTCATTATAAGCACAATCGTGTTGTTATAAAGTTGAGGGTTAATATTGAAAATGCGTATTAAAAAAGTTTCGCTACTCATTGATGGCATAGCCCAGTCGACAATAATAACTTTAAATTTCTCTTTATTGTGTTCAATAATATCAATAGCTTGTTTAGCAGATTGACAGGCCGTACATACCAGCCCCATAGCCGTTAGCTGATTTTCAATTACCTTAAGATCATCTTCATTATCATCTATAATTAATACCTCAAACGAATCAGTAAATGTTAGGTCGGGAGTGTTATCAATCAACGCTTGGTTATTCAATTTCACCTTAATCGAAGCTATAAATTCACTACCTACACCTTGAGTACTTTTTACCGTTATATCCCCACCCATCGATTGGCATAAACGCTTACTTATAGTTAAACCTAAACCTGTGCCGCCAAACTTCCTGGTTGTAGAGCTGTCAGCTTGAGTAAAAGATTCAAATAAATCAACAAGGCTTTGCTCGGCAATTCCAATACCTGAATCTTTAACAATGAAATACAAACAAACACTCTTAGGATCGGCTAATGATCTTTTTGATTCTATTAATACCGATACAAAGCCCTGTGTAGTAAATTTAATTGCATTAGAGCATAAATTTAGCAGTACTTGGTTTATTCGAACTACATCACCAATTAAATTGAGTTTGACCTCTTCACCAATAACAATATCAAATGTAATCCCTTTGCGTTGAGCTAGCTCATCAAAAGTTGCTTTGATGTAGTCAACAACCGAATTTACAGAAAAAGGAAATTCCTCAAGGTTAATATTTCCAGACTCAATTTTTGAAAAGTCTAAAATATCGTTAATAACTACAAGGAGTTGATCTGAAGAATATTTAATTTTATTTAAATAATGCTCATATTCTCCAGGCAAACCTTTTTCGAGCAAAATGTTGGTTAAGCCAATAATCCCACTCATAGGAGTTCTAATTTCATGACTCATATTTGCTAAAAATTCAGACTTAGCAGATGTCAGCTTTTCGGCCTCTTCTTTGGCTTGCAACAGTTCTTCAGTACGCTGATCAACGCGAGACTCTAATCTTTGCTTTTCTTCATCAAGCTCTTTTAAAAGTTGAATGCGCCGTTGATTTAAAAACAATACGAAAACTAAAAAGCTGCTAAGAATAAAAATAATCGCAGTAGCGCTGTAAATTAATGTTTTATTTTGCTCAAAATAGGTTGGCTCGTAATAAGATATGTTCGACTTTTCTGGCAAGCTTTGTGGAGCTATATCGAACTTGTTTAATTGACGCCAGTCGTAAGCGTAAACACTTAGCCCTTCACCACTGATTGCACTTAGGCTTTTATTTTCATTGTATAAAATTATCGAATCGGCAATACGTTCGCCTATTTTTTCACCCGACAACACATACCCACCAACAACACCTGAGCCTAATAGTACCTCCCAATAACTAAAAACGGGCGCAGAACTTGCTTTTGCTAATTGCTCTACGAGCTGATAAGGGCTAAGGGATTTATTATCGTAATGCCTGAAAATGGGAGTAAACAATATAATTGAATCATCTGGCGCATTTTTTACTTTAGTGAGCAGCTCTGGCATTGAAAGATCAAACCACTTCTCTACGCCTAAATACGAAAAGTCACGGTTAATAACCGAAAAGAGCCCTCGATAAAAGCTTATCCCAATATCGTTTTTTGTATCTAATATAACGATTAATTTTTTAGGCTTCATTAAATTAACAGCGCTTGCTGTTGCTTGCGCGTAATCTAATTTAGCTTGGATCACTGCTCCGTTAGTATTTTTAGGCAAACTAAATTGAGTGCCTGGTTCCAAATATATTCTTGGAGCATTTATAAAAAAGTCATCTAATTGCGATAAAAGTACTGCTGCAGAAGGAGACTGAGTAACAATGATATCGATATGCTTATTTTTATATTTTTGTTTGAGGTAGTCCTTCATTAACTGTTTTTGATTTGCTTCATCAAAGCGGTTTACATCCATATTTTCAACGAAGAGTTCATAACTAAAAGAACGTTCTATAAGTTTTTTACGCAGTCCAGAATCAACACTTTTGTGCCAAGGCATATCTTGGTTTGTTGAATTTATAAATAAAACATGAGTAACATTTGAAGAAGGTTGAGCGTTTGAAATTGGACTCACAAATTGAAAAACAAGAAATAAAAATAAGATATTAGTTTTCATGTTTCTCATTGTGTAATCAAGGTAAAAGTCTTTTAATGGTAAGTGTTAACGATATATATATCAATTAAATAAAATGTAAATATCACCATAATTTAACATGTTTACTAATACTATTTCATTTTATTGCTTAATGACGATATTCATTGATAGTTCTGGGTTGCCCTCACTACACAACTCGTATAAAAAAGCCCCGTATGAACGGGGCTTTTTTATAATACATCTTTACACTGTAAAGGTTGGGACACTAAAAAGGGATATCGTCGTCAAAATCAATGGTTGGTTCCATTGGGTTTGATGCGCCACCTTGCGGAGCACTTTGTGGTTTAGGAGCGAAACCACCTTGCTGTTGTGGTGCACTTTTTTGCTGTGGTGCATAACCACCTTGCGGCTGATATTGATTACTTTGCTGCTGTGGTGCTGGAGCCGGTTTTGGTTGTGCTGCTGGTGCGGCTTGTTGCTGCGGATTATAGCCACTTTGCTGTGCAGCTTGGCCTTGGTTATTTTGACCGTAACCACCGCTTTGTTGACCACCTTGCGGCTGATTACCTTGGTAACCACCACCTTGTTGTCCACCTTGCGGCTGATTACCTTGGTAACCACCACTTTGCTGATCGCCACCACGTGCGCCTAACATTTGCATTTGACCAGTAAAGCCATCTACAACTATTTCTGTAGTGTATTTTTCTTGGCCTTGTTGATCGGTCCACTTACGTGTTTGAAGTTTACCTTCAACATAAATTTGTGAACCTTTACGACAATATTCACCAACAATTTCAGCTAATTTGCCAAAGAACACAACACGATGCCACTCAGTTTTATCAACCATTTGGCCAGTGTTTTTATCTTTATAGCTATCCGAAGTTGCTAAGGTAATATTTGCTACACCATTGCCGTTAGGCATATAACGAACTTCAGGATCTTGCCCTAAATTACCAACCAAAATTACTTTGTTCACACCGCGTGCCATGGAACCATCTCCTATAAATGTTAGATTAAACCAGCTACTTTACGTGCTTGGTCTAGGTCAAATTCTTTATCATTAATCTTTAAATAGCTGCGACTTTCATCGCGAACCACAGTTGCTTCTATTACGCCTGGTAAAGCAACTAACTGAGAAGCAAGTGTTTGAGCATGCTCTTCAGAATCTAATTTGGTCATTAAACTAATAACTTTACTTTTGGGTGGGACTTGCATTTTCCACGCAATAATAAGCCATATTAACCCAACAAGTGCCGCTGCCGCAAACACAGCTTGCGTCGTTGTAGTTTGTGCTACATAACCACCTAACATACCGCCTAAAAAGGCGCCTAAAAACTGACTAGATGAGTAGCCACCCATTGCTGAACCTTTTTGGCTTGCAGGTGCTATTCGCGATACAAGCGCAGGCATAGTGGCTTCTAAAAAGTTAAACGCCACAAAATAAAGCAGCATACACACAGCAATGCCTACTACACTATTAACCCATACCGACATTGCTAGCATACTAATAGTTAACAAGGCTACTGAGCCAATAAATGCTTGTTTTTCTTTCTCTTTTTTAATGGCTACAATCATTATTGGTACCATTAATAAAAATGCTAAAAATAGCACTGGAATATATAGATACCAGTGATGGTCGGCAACTAAGCCATCTTTAATTAATTGACTCGGCAGTACAACAAAAATTGTGGTTAGCGTTAAGTGTAATAGCAATACACCTGCATTTAATCGTGCTAACTGAGGGTGCTTAATTAGTTTTTTAATGTCGCTAAAGCTTGCTAATGTATCGCCTTTGGGCGCTTTATTTACCGCATTTGGCACTAGCATAGTCACTATAAATATACCAAAAACAGCTAAAATAGCAGTCAACCAAAATACACCCGCAATACCCCACGAAGCTGCGACAATTGGCCCAAGTAGCATAGCAAAGGCAAAGCTCATTCCTATGCTCATACCAATAACGGCCATTACCTTTGGTCGTTGCTCATCGCGGCTTAAATCTGAAGCAAACGCGAGTAGCGCACTGGCTATTGCGCCCATACCTTGTAGAGCGCGGCCTACGGTAACCATTTGAATAGAGTCAGCTAATGCAGCAACTACAGAGCCAATAGCAAATACGACTAAGCCACCAACAATAACCTTTTTACGACCAATCTTATCGGATAATCGACCCATAGGTATTTGCAATACGGCTTGCGTTAAACCATACGCACCAATGGCAAAACCAATCCAAATAGGCGAAAAACCTTCAAGCGATTGTCCATAAATAGCCAATACAGGCATCAGCATAAACAAGCCGAGCATTCTAAATGCAAACACACTCGCCAGCGATACTGCGGCGCGTTTTTCTCGTGAATTAAGTGAAGATGCGGTCATTATCTGCGTGATCTTACTCTATGAAAAATTGAGGTTGGGATTCTACCATAAGCTTGGCAATAATTAATCGCCTATAAGTAAGGATTTTTCATTGATCAAGGATTAATATTGCTTCGTATTATGCGATACTGAGTAAATAATTTTGGTAATAAACGAGATAGCATGGAAAACATTGAAGTCCGAGGCGCCCGTACGCATAATTTAAAAGACATCAGCCTAACCATCCCACGTGATAAATTAATAGTTATTACTGGTCTATCTGGTTCGGGGAAGTCATCACTTGCATTTGATACACTTTATGCAGAAGGACAACGCCGGTATGTTGAATCACTTTCTGCGTATGCAAGACAATTTTTATCGCTTATGGAAAAGCCTGATGTAGATCACATCGAAGGCCTCTCTCCTGCAATTTCTATTGAGCAAAAGTCAACGTCTCATAACCCGCGTTCAACCGTAGGTACTATTACCGAAATTTACGATTATTTACGACTTATGTTTGCCCGCGTTGGCGAACCACGATGCCCTACACATGATTTACCACTTGCTGCGCAGACAGTTAGTCAAATGGTAGATACTGTTTTGGCACTGTCTGAAGGCAGTAAATTAATGCTGCTTGCGCCTATAGTAAAAGAGCGTAAAGGTGAGCATGTTAAGTTATTAGAGCAGCTATCAAGCCAAGGTTATATTCGCGCCCGTATAGACGGTGAAGTATGTGATTTGTCTGATCCACCAACACTTGAGCTTCATAAAAAACATACAATAGAAGTTGTTGTAGACAGATTTAAAGTAAAAGATGGCTTACAACAACGCTTAGCAGAATCGTTTGAAACCGCGCTTGAAATGTCTAATGGCGTTGCACATGTAGCATACATGGATGATAGCAGCGCTGAAGAAATTCTATTCTCAGCAAACTTTGCCTGCCCTACTTGTGGCTATGCAATGACTGAGTTAGAACCGCGTTTGTTTTCGTTTAATAACCCTGCTGGTGCGTGCCAAACCTGTGATGGTTTAGGTATACGTCAATATTTTGATCCTAATCGCGTAGTGCATAACCCAGAGTTAAGCCTTGCTGGCGGTGCAATTAAAGGCTGGGATAAACGCAGCTTTTATTACTATCAAATGCTACAAGCTGTTGCTGAGCATTATAGTTTTGATTTAGATGTGCCTTATCAAGATTTAGACAGCGACTCGAAAAAAATTATTTTAGATGGCTCTGGTAGCACTAAAATTGCGTTTAATTACCGTAACGACCGTGGCGATTTAATTACGCGTAATCATGAGTTTGAAGGCGTTTTAAATAACATGAATCGCCGCTACCGCGAGACCGAGTCAAACTCAGTACGCGAAGAGCTTGCTAAATACCAAACAAGCCAAGCATGTCCTAGCTGTAATGGCTCGCGTTTACGCGAAGAATCTCGAAATGTATTTATTGGAAAAACCAACTTACCTGCAATCACGTGTATGAGTATTGGTGAAGCTATGGAGTTTTTTGAAGGGTTAACGCTAACCGGACAAAAAGGCCAAATAGCTGAAAAAATACTAAAAGAAATTCGCGACCGTTTATCGTTTTTAATTAACGTTGGCCTAAATTACTTATCACTTGAGCGCAGCGCCGACACACTATCAGGTGGTGAAGCTCAGCGTATTCGCTTAGCAAGCCAAATTGGTGCAGGCCTTGTAGGTGTAATGTACGTACTAGATGAGCCATCAATTGGGCTACATCAGCGCGATAACGACCGCTTACTACAAACACTGGTCCATTTACGCGACTTAGGTAACACCGTTATTGTGGTAGAGCACGATGAAGATGCTATTCGTGCCGCTGACCATATTATTGATATTGGCCCAGGCGCGGGTGTTCATGGTGGGCATATTATTGCTCAAGGAACACGCGACGATATTTTAGCAAGCAAAGAGTCTGTTACGGGCCAGTTTTTATCAGGCGTACGTAGAATAGAAATACCAAAAGAACGTCACCCAACGAACGACAAATGGCTAGAGCTATTTGGCGCAACGGGTAATAACCTTAAAAATGTGGATTTAAAAATCCCATTTGGTTTAATGACCTGTGTGACAGGTGTATCGGGCTCGGGTAAATCAACGTTAATAAACGACACTTTGTTTAAACTTGCTCATACAGAGCTAAACGGCGCAACAACAGCCGAAGCGGCACCGTATAAATCAATTAGCGGTTTAGATCATTTTGATAAAGTAATCGATATTGATCAAAGCCCAATTGGTCGTACTCCGCGTTCAAATCCGGCAACCTACACAGGTATATTTACCGGCATTCGTGAGTTATTTGCAGGTACACAAGAAGCGCGCTCACGTGGCTACAAAGTAGGTCGCTTTAGCTTTAACGTTAAAGGCGGACGCTGTGAAGCTTGCCAAGGTGACGGCTTAATTAAAGTTGAAATGCACTTTTTACCTGATGTGTATGTACCGTGTGATGTATGTAAGAGCAAACGCTATAATCGCGAAACACTCGAAGTACAATACAAAGGTAAAAACATACACCAAGTGCTTGAGATGACTGTTGAAGACGCTCATGATTACTTTGATAAAATACCGGCTATTGCGCGTAAGCTTAAAACGCTGATGGACGTTGGTTTGTCGTATGTTCGTTTAGGTCAAGCCGCTACTACTCTCTCTGGTGGTGAGGCGCAACGTGTAAAATTAGCACGCGAGCTATCAAAGCGTGATACTGGTAAAACGCTCTACATATTAGATGAGCCAACAACAGGCTTACACTTTGCTGATATTGAACAGCTGCTTGTTGTACTTCATCGTCTGCGCGATCACGGCAATACAATTGTTGTTATTGAGCACAACCTCGATGTAATTAAAACAGCAGATTGGGTTATCGATTTAGGACCTGAAGGCGGAGCTGGCGGTGGTGAAATACTCATTGCAGGCACGCCAGAAGAAGTAGCCGAATGTGAGCGTTCACATACTGGGCATTACCTAAAACCTCTATTAAGTAAATAGAGGTTTTGCTTACCCACCATAAGGAAAGTCGGTGTTAAGTACTTTAGAGTTATAAAGTGGCGGGCAAATAAGCTTCTATATAAAATATAACTCAATTAATCAGTATTATATAAAAAATGCCGCTAACAAGCGGCATTTTTTTATTTTAATAAACTTACCCGCGAGGAATAAAACCAAGCGCATCGTATACCGATTTCAATGTTTTCTCAGCTCGTACACTTGCTTTTTCAGCACCTGATTTCATTATGCTATTAAGTAGGTTTTGATCTTCTCTGATCTCTTTAAAGCGAGCTTGAATTGGCTCAATCATGTTTACAACTGCATCTGCTGTATCTTTCTTTAAATGGCCATACATTTTGTCTTCATACTCAGGAACTAGGTCTTCTATTGAGCGCTTAGTTGCAACACTCAATAAAGTAAGCAAGTTTGATACACCAGGCTTTTCTGTGCGATCAAAATAAATACGTGCTTGTTCATCTGAATCAGTTACTGCTTTTTTAAGCTTTTTCACAATTTGCTTTGGCTCATCTAATAACATGATGTAACCATTTGGGTTTTCGTCAGACTTAGACATCTTTTTAAGTGGGTCTTGCAAGCTCATTACGCGTGCACCAAACTCAGGGATGTACGGCTCTGGTAATTTAAATACATCGCCGTATAAATTATTAAAGCGTGTGGCTATATCGCGAGTCAGCTCTAAGTGTTGCTTTTGATCTTCACCAACGGGTACTTGATCAGCTTGGTATAATAAAATATCCGCAGCTTGCAATACCGGATATGAAAATAAGCCCACGTTTACGTTATTTGCATGCTTAGATGACTTGTCTTTAAACTGAGTCATTCGATTAAGCTCACCCATTTGCGCGTAACAATTTAATACCCACGCTAACTGTGCGTGTTCAGGTACTTGTGATTGTACAAATAACGCAGATTTTTCAGGATCAATGCCACATGCCGCGTAAAGAGCAATACCATCCAATACTCGAGAGCGCAGTAATTCAGGCTCTTGGCGAACCGTAATAGCGTGTAAGTCTACTAACATAAAGAAACTTTCGTGGTCTTCCTGTAACTTTAGCCACTGGTTAATAGCGCCAACATAGTTGCCTATTGTCATACCACCGGTTGGCTGAATGCCGCTTAAAACTACTGGTTTACTCATGATTTTCCTTTATTTTGCTTAATTAATAATATTTAACGCTGCGTTAGAACAGGTATTATATCTAAGAAGTGATCGCATAGGTACTGTGGATTATAACCCTCAAGATTTTCACCTTGGTTATAGCCATAACTAAGTGCAATTACATCTATATTAGCGGCTTTAGCTGCAAGTATATCGCTTTTAGAATCACCTATCATTATTGCTTTATTAGGCTCTACATTTAGTTTTTTGCAGGCAAATAGCAATGGCTCTGGCGATGGTTTTTTTGCCATATCGTCACCGCATACAATCACATCGAAATGACTCGTTAGTGCCAGTTTATCAAGTAGTTTTTCTGTAAATATTCGAGACTTATTAGTGATTAGTGCTTTAGACATACCACGAAGTGCTGCAAGCCCGGTTTCTACATGTTGGTACAAAACACTATACTCACCAACTTGTTGTTCATAGTGCTTATAAAACTGTAATATTGCTTTACTACTAAGTGACTCATCTAGATGCTCACTCACTTGCATATCACCACTCAAAGCGCGTTTAACGAGGACTTCAACCCCATTACCGACCCAGCTTTCGACCAAGCGTTGGCTAACAATAGGAAAAGCGAGGTCACTCAAGGTTAGGTTAATAGCAATATACAAGTCGTAAACGCTATCAACTAAGGTACCATCTAAATCAAATAAGGCTATATCGTATTTCATTACTTAACACTTCCAAGCTGCTCACGCATTTGATCAATCACAACTTTGTAATCTGGTTGGTTAAAAATAGCTGAGCCTGCAACAAACATATCAGCGCCTGCTTGTGCTGCTGCTGCAATGTTATCGACTTTAATGCCACCATCAACCTCTAAGCGAATATCTCGACCCGATTCAATAATGCGTTGCTTAGCTTGGCGTAATTTTTCAAGCGTATGAGGGATAAAGCTTTGCCCGCCAAAACCTGGGTTAACCGACATAAGTAAAATGGTATCTAGCTTATCAATAACATGATCTAAATAACTTAAGCTTGTAGCAGGGTTAAACACTAAGCCTGCTTTACAGCCGTGATCTTTTATTAACTGTATTGTACGATCGACGTGCTCACTGGCTTCTGGATGAAAAGTAATAATTGATGCGCCAGCCTCTGCAAACAATGGAATAAGACTATCTACAGGCTTAACCATTAAATGTACGTCGATAGGTGCTGTAATGCCGTAATCTCTGAGTGCTTTACACACCATAGGACCAATTGTGAGATTAGGTACATAGTGATTATCCATTACATCAAAGTGAACCACGTCAGCGCCCGCTTCGAGTACTTTATCAACATCTTCGCCTAGTTTTGCAAAATCAGCAGACAAAATAGAAGGGGCTATTAAATATTTTTGCTCTGGGTTAAACATGATTAACTCCATCAATAAATAGTGTATTGCGTTAATGTAACTTAATTGAAGATGTTACCCAAGTAATATGGCGTAATAGCCCCTATTTCAGGTAACTTTAAGTTTGATATTTAATCAATATTTGCTATGATTAAAAAAGTAACAAATTATTGGATTTCATCATGCGTGCTTTTAAAACTGGGATATTAATTGCGTCGGCATTACTGCTTATCGGGGCGTTTAGCTTTGATTCAAGCTCTGAGCAAGAATTAAGCTCAGTGGGTAATTGTCATAATACACAAGTGGTAAGTGCTCAAAACACATTAACTACAATCACGTGTATTAAAGCTGAAGAAGAGTCATCGTGGTTTTCGTGGTTAACTGGCGATAGCCGTAGTGCTCAGTTTCATTACCTCGATTTACTAGAGCTACTTACTAGCTCTGATGATTCTAAAAACACTCCATCTTTAAAACCTTTATTTTAAATAATGCTGCAATTTTTTAGTGCGTTGCAAAGTGTGCTAGCAGCATTTTTTGGTGTTCAATCTGAAAATAAACGCCAAGTCGATTTTAAACAACACTCTCCTGTCTCTATCATCCTAATTGCGGTTGTACTATTTATTGCTTTTGTTATCGCAATTTACGCTGTGGTTGCTTGGGTGCTAAATACATAGCCATCAACTCGTCAACTTTATTTCTAGAGCCACCTTTGGGGCTAATAGTGCGCTTTACTTGAATTTGGTCAAGTGATGCTTGGCTATAAATTTTTCGAGTCCATACGGTATCGTGATTAGAGATAAGCACTGGTGTATCATTTTCAAAGGCAGCCTTCTCAGCCAGATTAGCCAAATTAGCCTGATCATCTAAATTAAACCCCCCTTTAGCGTAAGACGTAAAAGAAGCGGTTTTACTTAATGGTACATAAGGTGGGTCGCAATAAATAACTGCATTGTTAGGCACTAACTTAAAAACATCATCGTAATCTAAACAGGTAAAGGTTGCTTTTTGTGCTTTTTCAGCAAAAAAATACATTTCTTTTTCAGGAAAGTAAGGCTTTTTATATTTACCAAAAGGCACATTAAAAATACCTTTTAAATTATACCTACAGAGTCCGTTGTAACCATGGCGGTTCATGTATAAAAACAATATTGAACGTTCATATACATCACGACTTTGATTAAACTGCACACGATATTCGTAATAAGCATCTGCGTGATTATTCAAATCTACAAATAACTTTTTAGCGTCACTAATCAGCTCATCTGGAGAGCTTTTTAGCTCTTTGTATAAGTTAATTAAGTCTGCATTTATATCGTTGAGAATATAGTGTTTAAAGTCACTATTTAAAAACACAGAGCCTGCACCAACAAAAGGTTCAACCAACGTATCAGCATGCTTGCTAGCTTGGTTTAATCGCGCATTAATATTTTCAACTAGGCTGTATTTTCCGCCGGCCCATTTAAGGAAGGCTCTACTCTTTTGCTGCATTGGCTCTTTACTTCAATCTGGTGTTGCGCGATTTTACACTAAAGCAGTGTGTTTTACTGATCAACGAGTGCTATTTCTTGCTTTATTTTACTAATTTTTTTATAGAAAGGTTTATTTTTTCTAACCTCAGCAGATAAAGTATCCATTGCTGATTTTGCTTCGTTTATACTTTCAAAACTGCCAAATGTAACAACCCACCATATTTTATTATTTCGCTTTGTTTGGTAAGTATGAGTTTGCTGCTGTAGATTGAATTGAGCAATAAAATTATCGCTAACTTCCTGCTGAGTTACGGCTAATAATTGAATAACACTATTTGTATCTATTTGCTGCATGTACCATATATTATCTTGGCTGATCTGAGTTTGCTCTGCTGTATTTACTTTTAGAGCTTTAGATTTAACGTCACTTGATACACTGCTTTTATTATTAGTACTATCATCAACATCATTATCTAATACGTTAACTGTGTTGCCAGGTTCGGTAAGGCTTTGCATTATGGCAGGCACATCATTAATGTGTACACGCTCTGCCTTAATATCTGGCTCAACTACTTCAAGTTCATTTAAGTTAATTATTGAGTCATTTTTCTTTATAGCCGGCTCACTTACTTGCTCTATAGATATTGCTGTATTTACTACTTGTGTTTCTTCTTGCTGATAATACTGTTGCCACCACTGCGTCATATCCGACTTATAAAGCAGACCAATAATTAAAAGCATAATCAGCAACATCAAAATCAATAAGTGTAATCGCCAAGACACTTTGTCTTTAACAATAATATCGGCTATGTGCTCACTAGGTTGCCAAGCAAGCAATAAGCTGGGATTACCGTGAGCCTCAGCTAAAAAAGTACTAAATACAGGGTCTTCATCATAGGGTAAGTCTGTAAAGTACCACTGCAATAACATCTTGTTTTCTCGAAGCGTTAGCGGCTCCAGATAAATTTCAACAGCGTTATTTAAAGCCAGTTTAGACTGTGAAGCTATTATAATATATAGCGTATTTGGGCTGTTTTTAGAAAGTAACTCAAGCTCAATTAACATCTCATCAGATAATTGCCTACCGCCATCAAGTACCCATAAACATGGCCCGCATGGTTGCTGCTGCAGTAATTGGTAATAGTTTTCAGGTAAACTTAAGTTATGATCAATCAGGGGAGAGTTAAAGCTTTGCTCTAATAACTCACTCATTAGCTGAGCATCAGTCATTTGCGCACTTACTTGCACGAAGGCTTTATTAAAGTCGTTGTATTTATCTGTAATGAAGGTTTCGAGCATATAACTTTTACCTAGCCCAGAAGTGCCAAGTAAAACAATTAAATTTTGCCCGTACTCAAATTGCAGTGCGATTCTATCCACCAAAGCCGCACGGCTTGGTAAAATTTGTGACTGCATTTACTGCTCGATTAAGTCTCTAACTTGATCATCAGATACATTATCAACTAATGCACACTGGCCAAATTGGGTAGGTAGAATAAAGCGGATAGTGCCTTTTTTATTCTTTTTGTCTTTACGCATATGCGTTAAAAACTGCTCGCTAGTCATTTGCTTTGGAATTTCTGTTGGTAAATTATATAGCTCAAGCAGCTTAATAATTCGATCAACTTCATCTGCGCTTAAATCTTGGCGTGTCTTGGCAAGTTTAGCTGCTAATACCATTCCTGTTGCAACAGCTTCGCCGTGTAACCAAACGCCATAACCCATCTGTGCCTCAATTGCATGGGCAAATGTATGGCCTAAGTTTAACAAAGCCCGTAAGCCATGTTCTTTTTCATCTTGAGCAACTATAAGCGCTTTTATTTCACAACATCTAAAAATGATATGCTGTAAGCATGCTTCATCTAGTTGCTGTAAATTAGTCACATTTCGCTCTAAATAGGCAAATAATTCGGTATCGTAAATCAGACCATACTTAATTACCTCAGCCATACCTGCTGCAAACTCTCGTGCAGGTAGAGTGTGTAATGTTTGCGTATCAATAAAAACCGCTTGAGGCTGATAAAATGCCCCTATCATATTTTTACCTAACGGATGATTTACTGCCGTTTTTCCACCTACCGATGAATCAACCTGTGAAAGCACTGTCGTTGGTATTTGAATAAACGGTACGCCGCGCTGATAACAAGCCGCTACAAAACCAGTTAGGTCACCTACAACACCGCCACCTAACGCAATTAAACACGTATCTCGGCCACAGTTATTTTGTAGTAAAAATGCTGATATTTTTTCAAACCATTCCAGTGATTTATATTGCTCACCGTCAGGAATAATAAAAGATAGCGGATTTAGATCAGCTAATGAATCAAGTAACCTTTGCAAATATAAAGGCGCTATTGTGTCATTAGTAATGATGATAGGCCGACAATCACCAATGTGGTGAACCAGGCGGCCATTATCTTGAAGTGCAGATTGCCCAATATAAATAGGATAACTTCGCTCGTCCAAATTAACAGTTAATTTAAGCATGCTTGGCTATTCCTTTATTATTGGTTTTTAAAAATCTAATTTCTCGATGATTTGGTTAGCAACAACTTTAGCGCTTTGCTCATCGGTACGTACAACAAAATCAGCAACTTCTTTGTATAGTGGCTCGCGTTCTTCTGCTAAGCGCTCTAGTACGTTACGAGGTGCTTCTTCAGTTTGCAGTAATGGGCGACGCTTGTCGCGTTGCGTGCGTGCAACTTGCTTCTCTATAGGTGTCTCTAGGTATACAACGATACCTCGAGCCGAAAGCTTGTTTCGAACTTCTTTGCTCATTACTGAACCACCACCGGTAGCAAGTACAATACCTTGCATCTCGGTTAAATCGCCAATAACAGACTCTTCTCGAAGTCTAAAGCCTTCTTCACCTTCAAGATCGAATACCCATGCAATATCTGCACCTGTGCGGCGTTCGATTTCTTGATCAGAATCAACAAATTCAAGGTGTAATTGGTCAGCGATGTGACGACCAATCGTGCTTTTGCCAGCCCCCATGGGGCCAACTAGAAATATATTACGTTTCTCAGCCATATCTTTTAGTACAAACAAACTCTAAAATTTGAAATAAAACCCCGCCTAACGACCTGGCCCCAAAATTAAGGAGGGGATTATCTCAGTAATTGCGGGGGTATTTCAAGTCAATTAGCATAAAAAGCCATATAACGAGCAATTAATCTAAATAATCACCCGTTGGTTAACATAAAACCACTGTATTTTAATCAATTTGTATTTTTGGTGTCACAAAAATAAGTAATTCACGCTTTTCATTAAACTCACTTGTGGTTTTAAATAGTCTTCCTACGTAAGGAATGTCACCTAAAATTGGCACTTTACTCGTAGTATTAATGATCTGCTGCTGGAAAATACCACCGAGTACTACGGTTTGTCCATTCTCAACTAACACTTGAGTTTGAATCTCTTGGGTATCAATAGACACTGCTTCACCTGTTCCCGTTTGTACAGTATCACCACGAGTATCTTGAGTAATAATTAAGTCTAGAATTACTTTATTATCAGGTGTGATATGAGGTGTCACTTCTAAGCTTAGTACCGCTTTTTTAAAGCTTACAGTAGTAGCACCACTTGAAGCTGACTCAGTGTAAGGGATTTCAGTACCTTGCTCTATTCGCGCCTTTTGCTGATTAGCCGCTATGATACGCGGACTAGCAATAATTTCGCCTTTATTCTCTTCTTCAAGAGCACTTAGCTCTAAATCAATTAATGTACCGTTAGCCAACTTTGCTATGTGCAAACCAATACTGGCCGCAGGATTAGAAATTGGTAAATTTACATTTAATCGATCTGAAATACTTGGCGCATTTGAAGTTGATGTCGCGTTATAAATACCTTCTGCGCCTTCAAGGGAGCCAGAAATACCAACACTACTGCCTTGATCACTAAACCCCCAGCGTACGCCTAAGTCTTCAGTAACGTTATCGCGCACAGTTACCATTCGAGATTCGATTACAACCTGCTGTACCGGAATATCGAGTGTTTCTATCATCCGGCGAATGTTTTCTATACTCTTTACAGTATCTTTTACCAATAAAGTATTTGTACGCTGATCAACCGATACACTACCGCGGGCAGTTATAATACTGTTCCTATCTGTTTTTAATAAGTCAGCAAAATTTTCGGCTTTAGCATAGTTTAATCGAATGTATTCACTATAGAGTGGTTCTAAGTCTTCAACTTGCTGTTTAGCTTTTAAATCTTTAGCTTCACGTGCCGCAAGCTCCTCTGCAGGCGCTACCATTAAAATAGAGCCATCCATGCGTTTGTCTAGCCCTTTAATACGCAATACTACGTCAAGCGCTTGATCCCACGGTACGCCATCTAAGCGCAGTGTTATATTACCTGTCACTGAATCACTGGTTACTAAGTTAAAATCGTTATAACCCGCAATAATTTGTAGTGCTGCTCGCACAGAGATATCTTGAAAATTTAAGGTCATAGGGCGACCTTGATACTCAACGCCACCATCTAAATAGGCGTTTTGCGTTTCATCTTTTTCTACCGTCAGCGTTAAAATATTATCTATTTGCTGGTACGTAAATGTAAACTGAGCGTTTGGCTCAATAACGACACGACTTAATCCATCTTCTTTAAAAGTCTCGATATTACTTACAACAGTACCAAAATCTAATACATCTAATTCATAAAGTAGGTCATCTAAAATATCGGTGTGATGAAAGTCAGCGTAAATTTTACCGCCACTTTCATGGACTTCAATTGCAGCTTGAGTGTCTTGTAAAAATACGAGTACTTTCGCTTCGCCCTTTTCACCACGTCTAAAATCAATTGATTGGATACGGTTGATGTAATTTCCACTTACATCACCTGAGTCCATCGCTACATCTTCATTTTCAGATTCTGTAAGAGGATTATCAGACACGCGTATTGATACTAAGTTGTTATGAACTTCAGTTTCATAAATTTTTAATCTATCTAAGTTTACCGTTACCTTTAAACCACTGTTAGTTAAAACATTAGTAACACTGCTAATTCCAGCTTGATTAACTTCAACATCATTTAAACCAACCTCTAACTCTGCGGTATCAAAAAACATTTCGATTCGGGCTGGGCTATTAAACACCTGAACTTTTGGCTCAAACGTTAACTCTTCATCAAAAACAAGCTGTAACTCAGTTTCGCCTTTAAGTAATGGATTATAACGAACATCATAAAGTAACGGCCCTGCAACGGCTGAATTTACAGTGACTAAAGCAACAGCAGCCAGTAATGTTCGTGAAATACGATGAAGCCAAAGTACATCCTTATGCATGCTATTTTTACCTTTTTTATTATTAATTTGCGCCATCTGTTGCCGCCTCTAACATTTCTAATTTAGTCAAGCGCTCTTTCCAACAGCCAGACCCATCAGGGATTAATTCCACTAACTCTATATAGTCGTTACTTACCGTTTTTACTTTGCCATCATAACTACCAAGGTAATTCCCTACCGTTACACGATGCAAAGTAGCGTCAGCTGCTGTTATTAATGCCCATATTTGTCCACTAGAACCAATTGTGCCTTTCATTGCTAAGTTATCTAGCGGGTATTTTTCTAACGGTTCGCGGCGACGCTCTTGATCTGGGTGCAAACAGTTTTTTACTTGCGTTAATTTATTTTGGATTATCTCAGGCTGAGGCGCTACAAACGGGCTACGTAGCTGACCAGCACTGTACTCAAATATTTCAAACTTTGTCAGCTCAGGAATTGATTCAACCTTTGGTGTTGTGCTTGCTTTTACTTGATCAATAAATTCTTTTTGCTCAGACGTATCATCATTACAACCACTCAAAACAAACACCATTACTACAGGTACTACGCGAAGGAGCTTCATTTTTTAACCCCTTCTTCATAACGATATGTTTTTGCAACAACACTAAATGTTAACTGTTTATCGCCCGATGATAAAATAGAAAAGTCATGTAAGCTTACAATTCGTGGTAACTGAGCTACTTTACCCACAAACTCACCAAATTCATGGTAGGTCCCTATCACTTCTATTTTAATCGGTAATTCAGTATAAAATTCTTTCTCGACTTCTGGTAACCAACCTATTTTTAAAAAAGTCAGACCACTTGTTGTGCCAACATACGACAAATCATCAAGTAAACCAGGGGTTTCGTTAGAGGTAGGTAAACGTTTTAATAATTGTGAAAACTTATCTTCCATTTCAATCATTTGTTGACGGTAGATCTCAAGCTTACTCGCGACTGCGTATTTAGTGCGATAAGTTGTGCGTAACTCGACCTCTTTCGCAACTGCACTGTGGTAACTATCAATTTCATCAGAAACTAATAGGCTATAACTAAAAAACAATACAAGTCCGGCAACAAACGTACAGCAAATTGCTTTAACTGCAATAGGCCAATCGCCAATGTTATCGAGCTCTATTTCATTCCAATCAATTTCACTCAGTGCTTTAAAATCAAGGCTCATCGCTAACCTCACCAATTTTATCAAATGGTTTTACATAAAATTCCATATTAAAATCACTAAGTAAACGCGAAGATTGATCGCCTGCAACAATGCCTTGCATTGAAGGATTCTCTAGTAAATATGAGCTTTGTACTTGGCGCAGCATTGTTGATAAACGATTATTAGATTCACTGCGTCCCAATACATGTATTTGGCTGCCTCTGCGCTCGAGTTTTGTTAAATAAACCCCACCCGGTACTATTTTGGCAACTTCATCCATTATTTGCGTACCCAAATTACGGCTGCTTTGTAATTCTTCAATGAGTCTCATACGCTGTTGTAAGTTTTCTTTTCTTTTATCTAAACTTCTAATTTCACTTATTTTTTTATCTAGCATGCTAATTTCTGAGCTTAAATAGTTATTCTTTAAGTTTTGACCGTCTTTTAATGCACTATAAAAAGAGCTTAATAAGTACATACTCGCAAAACAAAGTATAACGACACCAATAAGTATAGTTACAAATTTCTTTTTCGATTCTTCGCGCTGCGATTCACGCCAAGGAAGTAGATTTATATGTGGCATGTTGAAAAGCTCCTTAATGCCAACCCTGTCGCAATTGCAAACTGCGTTTTGTGACGCTGCATTACATTACGATCTACTTTTGGAGAAATTTCCATATTTTCAAAAGGCTCAGCAACGACAGAGTGAATACCTAGTTCTTCAATGAGTAATCGGTCAATACCTTTAATCATCGATGTACCACCTGTTAATACAATATAGTCGATTTGCTCTTTGCCACTGGTTGTTAAAAACATTTGCACCGCGCGTCGCACTTGTTGAAGTAACGAAGTTTGAAAAGGGGCTAATACTTCAAATGTGTAGTTTGGCGGTAAATCACCTGATGTTTTACCAATTTCAGCTTCATCAAACCCTTTATTATAATAAGCAACAATACTATTTGTATATTGGTCGCCACCAAAAACTTGGTCACGTGTATAAATTGTTTCCCCTGCTTGAACAACGCTCACGAGCATTAAAACCGCACCAATATCAACCACAGCCACACATTTATTAAATGCGTCGCTAGGTAATTGTTGGTAATACACATCCATTGCACGACTTAATGCATAGCTTTCTACATCAACTATTTTAGCTTCTAAATTTGCAGTTTCTAAAGCGCCAACACGCGCTTCTACACTCTCAGTACGAGCAGCTGAAAGCAAAACATTCATTTTACTAGGATCGGCCTCATTCGTCGAAAGCTTCTCAAAGTCGAGGCTCACTTCATCAAGAGGATATGGAATTAAACTATCGGCTTCAATTTCAATTTGCGACTCAAGTTCAGCATCAGTTAACGATACATCCATGAAGATCACTTTTGTAATGACTGTTTGGCCAGAAACAGCCACTGCTGCAGATTTTAACGACTTTGGTAATTTTTTTCTTAATTTTGTAATTACGTTACCAATCGCTTCAATATCTTGAATTGTGCGCTCACTCATTGCGCCTTTTGGCATCGGCTCAATTGCAAGTGCTTCGAGTCGAAATCCAGTTTCAATTTCACGTAAAAGCACAGCCTTAATAGAGTGTGATCCAATATCAATTCCTACCATCATTTGGGACGGTTTTTGAAATAGTTGACTTAGCATGTTTCAACTTGGCCTTTGTTTTAATAATAAACAAGTTATAATTTTTATATGAAAAAATATTATTCATTTTTTAATCAATATATACTAGCAGTCAAAACTCGCAATTGGGAGTCCATTTAGGGAAATATAAGTGATTTTATTAAAACGAACTTTACAATTTTTTATCATTTGTGTGTTAATTGGTCTGATTACTTTGATCAGTCTTTATTACTACGTTAAACCTGATATCCCCAGTGTGCAAGTTTTAAAAGACGTGCAATTACAAACTCCTATGCAAGTATTCACTAAAGATGGGCTTTTAATCAATCAATTTGGTGAAAAACGTCGTATTCCAGTGACTATTGATGAAATTCCTCAAACACTCATTAATGCATTTTTAGCGACAGAAGATAATCGATTTTACGATCATATAGGCATAGACCCTATTGGTATAGTACGTTCGGCTGTTGTTCTTATATCTACTGGCGAGAAAAAACAAGGTGCAAGTACTATTACTATGCAGCTTGCTCGTAATTTCTTTTTAACACGCGAAAAAGCATATATTCGTAAAGTTAAAGAAATATTTATAGCGCTTCATATTGAAGGAGTGTTAACAAAAGACGAAATTTTAGAGCTTTATCTTAATAAAATAGAATTAGGTAATCGTGCTTTCGGTATTGGTGCAGCAGCGCAAGTTTATTACGGTAAAGAGCTAAAAGATTTAACACTTGCACAAATGGCGATGATTGCAGGTTTACCTAAAGCACCTTCAGCTTTAAACCCAATTCGTAACCCAACGCGTGCAAAAGCACGCCGAAATGTAGTTTTAGGCCGTTTACTGACCGAAGACTATATAACACAAGAGCAATATAACGAAGCAACTAGCCAACCTATTACAGCTTATTTTCACGGTGCAGAAATAAACTTATACGCACCGTATATCTCTGAAATGGTGCGCGCTGAAATGGTTTCGCGCTATGGGGTAGATAAAGCCTACAACTCTGGTTTTAAAATTTTTACCTCAGTAGAGTCAAAGGTTCAAAAAGCAGCGCAAAACGCACTTGTAAATAACTTACACAGTTACGATATGCGTCATGGTTTTAGAGGTCCAACTGATGTTTTATGGAATCCTGAAACACAACCAGCTTTAACTGAGCAACAAATACTCAATAAATTACAGAGCGTAAATGAGTTAGGCACTTTAAAAGTTGCAGCAGTACTCAGTGTTAATAATAAAACAGCTACAGTACTACTTAAAAACGGTGAGCAAACAACTCTCAGTTGGGATAGTTTAAAATGGGCGCGTAAGTATATTACTCGCTACCGCCAAAGCTTTGCTCCAAAAGCAGCTACTGATATTTTAACGCCAGGTATGCAAATATGGGTACGTCAAAACGAAGATAACAGCTACTTATTAAGCCAAATACCAGAAGCATCAAGCGCTATTGTATCCCTCGATCCACAAGACGGTAGAATAAAAGCTATTGTAGGGGGTTACAGCTTTGAGCAAAGTCAATATAACCGAGCGATACAAGCTAAGCGTCAAGTGGGTTCTAATATAAAACCTTTTATATATTCGGCAGCACTTGAAAAAGGTTACACGCTTGCGTCTATATTAAATGATGCACCTATAAACCAATGGGATAAGAGCCAAGGTGTAGCATGGCGTCCTAAAAACAGCCCTGCTGTTTACAACGGTCCTATTCGAATTCGCCGTGCTTTAGCACAGTCTAAAAACGTTATTTCGGTGCGCTTACTACGTGGTGTTGGATTGCAACGTACAGCTGATCACTTACTAAAATTTGGTTTTAAAGACGCTGACATTAATCGTAGTGAATCATTAGCACTTGGTAGTGCTTCTATTACCCCGCTTGAACTTGCAAGAGGCATGAGCACATTTGCCAATGGCGGTCATTTAATTGAACCTTACTTTATCTCAGAAATTCAAGACGCTTACGGCAATGTATTGTTTAAAGCAAACCCTGCTCTTGCCTGTGACGAAGAGCCTTTGCCAACACACAATGCACTCTCAATGCATAATAGTGATGATGAAATGGAGCAAACGAAAAAATGTGCGCCGAGAATTATTTCTAAGCAAAATGCATTTTTAATTGCTGATGCTATGAATAGTGCAATTTGGGGGGGTGGTAGCTGGGCTCATAAAACAGGTTGGAGTGGAACCGGTTGGCGAGCACAAGCGCTAAATCGTCGCGATATTTCAGGTAAAACAGGCACAACTAATGACTCAGTAGATACCTGGTTTAGCGGTTTTAATAGTAATGTGATGACCTCAGTTTGGGTTGGCTTTGATAATCCGGGCAACGCTCTTGGTCGCTCTACATATAACAACAACCTAGATAGCAGCCAAATATCAGGTGCGGAATCTGGCGCTAAAACCGCGCAGCCAGCATGGGTTGAATTTATGAAAGCGGCACTTAAAGGCAAGCCTGAAGCCCCAATTGAGCCGCCTGAGGGACTTGTTTCTATTCGTATTGATTTAGCTACCGGCTTACTTAGCCATAAAAATGATTACACGAGTCGATTTGAATATTTTGAAAAAGGTACTGCACCTACAAAGTATGTGCTATCTCAGCCTAACGATATATTTGAAGAAGACACTAAAACAGAAGAAGAGCTATTTTAATAATATGTATGTAATACAAAAACGGCAGCTTATTTAAGCTGCCGTTTTTGTTTAAACCAAAGGTTTATTTTAAGTTTTGAACAAGCCAATATAAATCAGAGTGCACACCCGCGGCGGTCACTTCTCTACCCGCTCCTGGCCCCTGAATCACTAATGCGTTATCGCTATACCATTTGCTATTAATTACAAAAATATTATCGCCAGGTGTAAGGTTTGCTAACGCATCGCCATTAGGCACATACGCTATTCCCACTTTAGCAATTACTTCACCTTGTGTGATTTCTAACAAGCCCGTATATCTAAGTACTAAATTTTTAGACTTTGCTGTCACTGCATGCTCTTCGATGAACGCGTCTAGCTGTGCTTTTTTATTTAAAAAGTCATCCCAACTTCCCAGCGCAAGTTCATCTGGCATCAATGCCGATAAGCTAATATCGTCAAGTTCAAGCTCAACACCTAGCTCTCGAGCTAAAATAAGTAGCTTACGCTGCATATCTCGCCCAGATAAATCTTCTCGAGGGTCTGGCTCTGTGAATCCCATTTTTTGAGCTTCCAGTAGCAACTCAGAAAATGGCCTTGTTCCATCATATTTACTGCATAACCACGAAAGCGTGCCTGAGAAAACACCTTCTATACGTGTTATTTTATCGCCACTATTTTGCAAATCAGCCAAAGCAAAGTTAATAGGTAAGCCAGCGCCTACACTGGTGTTATATCGCCAATGTAAATTACGTTCTGTAATATTACTACGAAGTGCTTTATACCAAGTAGTCGGTGCTGTTCCAGCGTATTTATTAGCACTAATTAAATGACAGTTTCTATCTACAAAGTCTGGATATAACAAGCTAAATTGTTCACTTGCGGTAATATCAATTACAATTTTATGCTCGTAATCGAGCTCATTTATAGCATTCAGTAAATCTGCAGATTGATAGCTATTTGCCTCATGCTGCCATTGAGTTTTCCATTGCTGTGTATTAATACCACTTGCATTAAACAGCATTTTTTTAGAGCGAATTAGACCGACTAATTTAATACCAAAGTCATCCGATAAACGCTCAAATTGTGCCGATAACTGTTTAATAAAAACGTCGCCAACGTTACCAAGCCCCGCAACTATAATTGCGATTTCTTGGCCTTTATTAATTAGCTTATCGTGTAAGGCACTTTGTATATCACTATCTATAAATTGATCGGTAATCAATAAAGCATAGCCAGTATCTTGATGGACAAAACGAGGTTTTATGCTGTGGACTTTTAATAAATCTAATGCTTGTAAGCTCAATGTATTAACGTCTTGCTCAGGCGCTACAATTGCACAACCGTTTAAATTTGACTCACTAATATTTGCCCTACCCGCAAAATAATTAATAACCAGATAAGTTTGTGCTGCAGGTACTACTAAATACACTTCACCATTATGGTTAAAGTGATGGAGGCTATGCTGAATAAGCTGACTAACACTTGCAACCTCACCTTCACTTAATCCTTCAACCATTAATAGGTCAACATTTTGCAACGTGGTTATAAAGCGCTTTTTCTTCGCTGAACCTTCTTTGACTATATCTGTTGGACTTGCTTGTACGTCAAAACTACTGCGAACAGCTAGCTTAATATCTGTGTTTTTAAGTGGCGATAGTGTTTTTGCATGTAATACAGGGTTACCCAAACGAGCTAATAAATTAGCTTGCCCGCGACAAATTTTGCCGTATTTAATCGCTTTTTTTACCTTTCGAGGATCAGTGCTATACACCCCCTGTGTATCAGTCCAAATACATACTTGCTTAGCATTGCAATAATTTGCAAGTAGTGTTGCACTGTAGTCACTCCCATTTCGGCCAAGCGTTACTGTCTCGCCTTTGATATCTGCTGCAATAAACCCAGTAACAACATTTATTTTATTAGGCAAAATTAACTGCCCACATTGCTGCGCATTTTGCGCATGCATTAATTCGCCATCATTTAAGATAAAAAGAGTACGTGCATCTTGAGCGCATGCCTCAATATTTAGCTGCTGTAAATAAGTAGCGAGTAAACGTGCTGACCACAGTTCGCCATGTGCAAGTAATGCAGCCTCTTTTAGCTGCTCAGCTTGAGCAAGTTCTGCAATATAGCTAAGCTCGGTATTTAGTGTTTTAAGTGCACTTCGTTTTAAATCAGCTTCTAATAACTGCTCTATTAAATCACTTTGATGGTTATTTAACTGCAGTAAAATATCAGCTACTGCTTGAGTATCTTGTTTTTGATAGCTTTGCCAAAGTAATACTAGCGTATCGGTTGTCTTACCCGCAGCCGATACCACCACACAATCACCCGGTTGAGTATGTGTAATTATTATTTTTGCTACGCTTTGGTATCGCTCACTTGAGCTTAAACTCGAGCCACCAAATTTATGTATACAGTTAACCATATTAATCACCAAAGCGCCGGACGGGCTGCACTTAATTTAACGTTACCACCAGGAGTGCCTGCTCCTTTGCCTACACGGCCAACATTTTTATTTTGCCCTGGTTTTACAAGTTCAAACACTCGTTCAAAATCAGCGACTAAATCGTGTATATCTTCAATACCTACCGAAATACGAATAAGCGTATCGCCCACACCCGCCTCTAAACGTGCTGTTGCCTCCATACCTGCGTGCGTCATAGTTGCAGGGTGACAAATTAAGCTCTCTACGCCACCTAGTGACTCAGCTAAACTAAACGTTTTAAGGCTAGTTAAAAATGCCGCAGCGTCATTTATATCGCCTTTAATATCAAAACTAACCATGCCACCAAAACCAAGTTGCTGTGCTTTAGCCAGCTCATGTTGAGGATGTGACTCAAGACCTGGGTAGTAAACTTGGCTTACATATTCAGAGCTTTCAAGGTACTTAGCTATTGCCAGTGCATTTTCTTGATGCTGCCTTAGGCGCACATTTAAAGTACGTAAACCACGAAGCGTTAAATAGCTATCAAAAGGCGCACCCGTAATACCAATGTTATTAGCCCACCAAGCAAGCTCATCGCCTAACTCTTGTGTTGCGGCAATAACAGCGCCGCCTACTACATCTGAGTGTCCGTTAATGTATTTAGTGGTTGAATGCACCACAATATCTACACCAAAATTAATAGGATTTTGTAAAGCAGGCGACAAAAACGTGTTATCTGCAGCCACCAATGCACCGCATTGCTTTGCAACATCGGTAACCGCTTTAATATCTGTTAAACGAAGTACTGGGTTACTTGGGGTTTCTATCCAAATAAGCTTAGGTTTAATTACTAAAATTTGTTGAAGACTTTCTTCTTTTGTTAAATCTAATATTTCGAGCTTTAGTAGTCCGCGTTTTTGTAAAGATGTAAATAAACGATAGCTGCCACCATAACAATCATGTGGAATTACTAACGTATCGTCACTATTAAGTAGCTGAGTAGCTAAATGCACGGCAGCCATGCCTGTAGCTGTAATTATGCCACGAGCGCCACCTTCAAGCTTAGCAAGCGTCTCAGCTAAAATATCACGATTAGGATTACCGCTACGACCATAATCATACTCACGCTTAGTATCAAAGTCGGCAAACGAATAAGTAGTCGATAAATAAATTGGCGGTACCACCGCACCATGATGTTTATCAGCATCAACGCCGTTACGTACAGCAATGGTCGCTTTGTTTTTTTCGCTCATATTCGTCACCTGATTAATTTGGATGTTTAGACGTCTAAAAGAGTAAGTTATCCGTTTTGATAAGTCAAAGTATTTTAAAGCTCTAGATGGCTAAAAGTAGAAGGGGCCTCTGCGAATAACACATTTTAGCTCACAAAAGTGTGCTTATCTTTACACCTACAATAGGCTTATTAAGATAGATCGGTATCTATTATTTGACTATCTTTTTTAAATCGATAGAATTTCACGCATATTTACACGCTTTTTATACCGTGTGAGAAATTAATAATCTGAGGCAACGATACATCTTATGGCTAAATGGAATGGTGAGTATATTCACCCATACGCAGAACACGGTAAAAAATCAGAGCAAGTTAAAAAGATCACCGTTTCGATCCCGCTAAATGTATTAAAGGTATTAACTGACGAACGTACACGTCGTCAAATCAATAACCTTCGCCATGCTACAAATAGTGAATTGCTATGTGAGGCATTTTTGCATGCTTTTACTGGCCAACCTTTACCAAATGACGATGACTTACGTAAAGATAACGCCGAAAAAGTGCCAGAAGAAGTTAAAAAAATAATGCAAGAAATGGGTCTAGAAGTACCCGTTTTAAACGAAGAATAAATATTACAAAGATAAAAAAACCTCAGTAATTACTGAGGTTTTTTTATGTCTAAATTTTATTGCATAGCTCTACTATATAGATTTACTGCATATAGTTTTCAGGTAGCTCAATTTGTGCAACACCTGACTCAATAGCAGCAAGTGCAACAGCTCTTGCTATACGCGGCAGTAAACGTGGATCCATTGGTTTTGGAATAATATACTGCGCACCAAATTCTAGTTTATCTACACCAGCGGCTTTTAAAACTTCTGCAGGTACTGGCTCTTTGGCAATACTTCGAATAGCATCTACTGCAGCAATTTTCATTTCATCGTTAATAGCACTTGCACGTACATCAAGTGCACCACGGAAAATAAACGGGAAACATAAAACATTATTAACTTGGTTAGGGTAATCAGAGCGCCCTGTTGCCATGATTAAATCATTGCGTGCGCCGTGCGCAAGTGCAGGATCAATCTCAGGATCTGGGTTTGAACATGCAAACACAACTGGTTTTGCAGCCATTAGCTTTAAATCTTCAGCCGCTAATAAGTTAGGGCCAGAAACACCCACAAATACATCCGCATCTGCAATTACATCTTGCAATGTACGCTTATCGGTATTGTTAGCAAAAAGCTGTTTATATTCATTTAAGTCATCGCGGCGGGTATGAATAACACCTTTGCGGTCAAGCATATAAATGTGTTCACGCAGTGCACCACACTTAATTAACAGCTCCATACACGCAACAGCGGCAGCGCCTGCACCTAAACATACAATAATTGCATCTTCAATTGACTTACCTTGTACTTCTAGCGCATTTAACATACCAGCAGCCGTTACAATGGCAGTACCGTGTTGATCATCATGAAAAACAGGAATACTACAACGCTCTATTAATGCTTTTTCTATTTCAAAACACTCTGGTGCTTTAATATCTTCAAGGTTAATACCACCGAATGTGTCGGCAATATTGGCAACCGTATTAATAAAGTCTTCTGTTGTTTTGTGCTTAACTTCAATATCGATAGAATCAAGCCCTGCAAAACGTTTAAACAATAACGCTTTACCTTCCATTACGGGCTTAGACGCTAAAGGACCTAAATTACCAAGGCCTAGAATTGCAGTACCATTAGTAATAACCGCAACCATGTTACCTTTACCAGTATATTTATAAGCATTTGCAGGATCTGCAGCTATTTCACGTACAGGTTCGGCAACACCTGGGCTATACGCAAGTGCAAGATCATGAGCCGTTTCAGCTGGTTTTGTAAGCTCAATGCTAATTTTACCTGGTACGGGATGTGAGTGGTAATGTAGTGCTTGTTCACGAAAGTCAGACATAACGCGATGGTATCCTGCAATTTAAGTTAAAGTGAGAGATGGAGTCTTGGGGTACGATACCCTTATTATTTTTAAATTCCAAGCAATATCAGGTCTATCCTGTTATATGCTATATCCTATAATTTTAAGAGGTTTTTCAGTAACTTTGCAGGATTATATCAACATTTAATAAATAAAAATTCACCTAAAAAGTAAGTTTTAAGGTGCTTTTATGCCTATCAAAATCTTATAAAATGTATACTTAAAGTATCAGCATAAACTTAGAATAACAGCCTACTACCCTACTTTAAAAACAGATAAGCCCACGTTAGATACTTTTATCAACCTAGTTAAAAATTGTACTATTTAAAATATAGAGAATATCTATCGATTTGTCTGTAAAGGATTATGCATACTCAGAATAAGAATAGGAAATAGTTATGCAAAAGGAGGGGATAGTTAAAATTAACGAAATAATACCAATCTGCTTATATATGGGGTCTATTTAACGTTAAGAAAATTACGCTAGAACTAGGCAAAAATTTTTGTATCTAGTTGTTCTAAATAAAAAATTTTTAACGACGTTATAGTGCAATTTAATTCGTTAAATTGCTCAAAGATTTATGTAGGTTAGTTTAAGATAATAAATAACAAATTTTAGGCACAAAAAAAGCACCCTAAGGTGCTTTTTTTAACTAAACAGCAATAATTACTTCTTGCTGGCAAGTGCACCGAAGCGCTTGTTGAAGCGATCAACACGTCCGCCAGTGTCTAAAACTTTTTGCTTACCAGTGTAAAACGGGTGACACGCAGAACATACGTCTAAGTGAATGTCTTTACAAAGAGTTGAGCTAGTTTCGAATTTATTTCCACATGAACATGTTGCAGAAATTACTTCGTACTTAGGGTGAATACCTTCTTTCATAGGAACCTCTAGTTAAGGCCGCATCGCTCTCCAAACCCGGAGTTTGGCACCATACGTCGTTAAAACAAATTTGTTGGTGGCGGATTTTATCCAACAACCTCCCCCCACACAAGTATTTATTTATATTTTTGCCAAAAAAGTGAACAATCTCTTTCTCAAGCACTATTGCTAGTAGGTTTTTAGCGTTATTTTTAGTACATTACAGCATTAATTTTACGGGTTGAGTTGTTATGAGTTTTGTTGAAGTTGCTATTAAAGTTCCGCTTCCACGCACCTTTGATTATAAAATAGAAGAACAGCTCAGTGGCTTATCAACTCCTTTACTACCTGGCATGCGGGTTTTGGTACCTTTTGGTAATCAAAAAAAAGTAGCGGTTGTTCTGGGTATTAAAAGCAGTACCGACGTCCCTTTAAATAAAATTAAAAATATTATAGAGGTAATAGACGACGCCCCTATTTTAAGTGCCCAGCATTTAGAACTCCTTAGCTTTACTGCCCGCTATTATTGCTATCCATTAGGCGAAACTATTCATATAGCGCTACCTGGTGCACTTCGCCAAGGTGAATCGCCTGATAAAACCAGTATTAATATGGTTGCCCTGACAGAAAAAGGTGCAAAAGTACCGTCATTAAAAGCTAAAACACAGCTCAACCTATTAAAGCAGTTATCGCAATCAGGTAAGTCATCATTAACTGAGTTAAAAGCACTGGGCTTTAGTAAAAAAACAATAGATAGCTTAATAGATAAAGAACTCATAACACAAACTATTGAGCACGATAACCAATGGCAAAGTGTTGCTCCAACCGTCGGTAGTAAACCAGTACTTAATAAAGAACAAGCGGTTGCTTGCACAGCTATAAATCAAAGTACTGGCTTTAGCAGCTTTTTATTAGAAGGCGTAACGGGCAGCGGTAAAACCGAAGTGTATTTACAGTGCCTAGAAGAAGTACTCAAACGTGGCGAGCAAGCCCTCGTACTCGTGCCCGAAATCGGCCTAACACCACAAACCGTAAACCGTTTTCGCCGCCGCTTTCCTGATACACCCATTATGCTTTGGCACTCTGCACTTACCGACAACGAACGCTTACAAACATGGCGCTTTTGCGAAAAAGGCAGTTGTGCGATAGTTATTGGCACACGTTCGAGTATTTTTCTGCCATTTTTAAAACTCGGTATGATTGTTGTTGATGAAGAACACGATTCATCATTTAAACAACAAGATACGCTTCGCTATCATGCCCGCGACTTAGCTGCTTACAGAGCTTTTCAGCATAAAATTCCGCTTATATTAGGCAGCGCCACACCCGCGCTTGAAACACTTCACAAAGCAATTAATAACAAATACCAGCTGTTAAGTTTAACCGAGCGTGCGCAAACAGCGACTGACAACCAGTTTAAGTTACTCGATATGAAAGGTCAGCCCGACCAAGCAGGTATTGCACATGCAAGCCTTGCTACTATGCGTCAGCACTTAAATCGCGGTAAACAGGTTATGGTATTTTTAAATCGTCGAGGTTTCTCTCCAACCCTTATTTGCCATGAGTGCGGTTGGTTGAGCGAGTGTAAACGATGCAGTACCAGCGCTACATTTCATAAAGCGATTGGGCAAATGATCTGTCATCACTGTGGCGACCAGTACCCTGTCCCTCACCAATGCCCTGACTGTGGAAGTACGCAAATATTTCCTAACGGTAAAGGCACAGAGCAAATTGAAGAGTTTTTATCGACCGAATTCCCTGATACACCTGTTACTCGTATAGACCGCGATTCAACTCGCCGTAAAGGTAGCCTTGAAAAAGCACTTGATGAAATAAACCTAGGCGGCGCACGCATTTTAGTGGGCACACAAATGCTTGCCAAAGGCCATCACTTTGCAGATGTAAGCCTTGTTATAATTTTAGATGTAGATAGCGGCTTATACTCATGCGACTTTAGAGCAACAGAACATTTAGCGCAATTAGTCACCCAAGTAGCGGGGCGTGCTGGACGTTCAGGTGAGCCTGGCCAAGTGTTATTACAAACACACTTTCCAGAACACCCTCTTTTGCAAGACTTAGTTAATAATGGTTACCAAGACTTTGCCCGCTTTGCTCTTAGTGAGCGCGATGATGCTGACTTACCCCCCATTACAAATATGGCCATTGTGCGTGCACAAGGGCATAGTATTAAACTAGTCGTCGATTTTTTGACGGATTTGGTTCCTGTGAATGGGGTATCTGGTATACAATTGCTCGGTCCGATCCCTGCCCCACTTGAAAGAGTCGCAGGTATGTATCGTTTTCAATTGCATATTCAAGCGCAAGATCGTCGCATATTACATCAGTACCTTGCGCAAATGGTTGATTATTTAAGTACCAGTAAACTTGCACAAAAAGTACGCTGGAGCTTAGACGTAGACCCTATAGACATGATTTAGGTTAAGGCCAAAATAACACCATGGCACAGCACGATTATATTAATAAAAAGCCTGCAGGCAGAAACAGTAAAAAAAACGCACCCGCTAAAAAACCATTTCCTATTCTTTTAGCCGTTATAGCCATCTTACTTATAGGTGGTTTTGCCTACACACTATGGTTTATAAAAAGTAATGCCGATCCAAAACTTGTCGAAAAACAAGCTAACCCAACTGCACCCGCAAAAGTAGAAGTTGTTATTCCACGTACACCGGAATTTATTAAAGAAATTAGAAACCACGAGATTCAAGTTGAAGTAAAAGAACTTGAGCAAAAAGGTCCTTATGTTATGCAATGCGGTTCGTTCAGAACTCATGCACAAGCTGAATCGTTAAAAGCTAAAATCGCATTTGCAGGGCTCATTTCTGAGATAAAACAGGCTGAAGGCAGCAATGGTACTTGGTATAAAGTACGTTTAGGCCCTTATAAAACCAAACGCCAAGCCGAAAGCGATAAAAACAAACTTAAACGTGTAAAAATAGTCGGCTGCGGAATTTGGGGCTGGACTTGAAAATAAACCATTCACCCATATAACCTCATCATAATCGTTTTTTACGAGTTGCCTCTGCAGCTCGATGATGAGGAATAACATGACTACTATCGTAAGTGTTCGCCGCGGCGACAAAGTTGTAATTGGCGGCGATGGCCAAGTTTCACTTGGTAACACCGTAATGAAGGGTAACGCCCGCAAAGTTCGACGTCTTTATAATGGCAAAGTAATCGCTGGTTTTGCCGGCGGTACTGCTGATGCCTTCACTCTTTTCGAACGTTTTGAAAGCAAATTAGAAATGCACCAAGGTAACCTAACTAAAGCCGCAGTAGAAATGGCTAAAGATTGGCGAAGTGACCGTGCACTTCGAAAACTCGAAGCGCTGCTCGCCGTAGCAGACGAAACAGCATCTTTAATTATTACCGGTAATGGCGATGTAGTTCAGCCAGAAAACGATTTAATTGCAATTGGTAGTGGTGGTAACTTTGCGCAATCAGCTGCAACCGCCCTTTTAGAAAATACAGATTTAAGCGCTCGTGAAATAGTAGAGAAAAGCTTAACTATTGCAGGCAACATCTGCGTATTTACTAATAACTTCCAAACAATCGAAGAATTATAATAGGAACTATTATGTCTGATATGACCCCAAGAGAAATTGTTCACGAGCTAGATCAGCACATTATAGGTCAGGCTAAAGCTAAAAAAGCAGTCGCTATTGCGCTTCGTAATCGCTGGCGCCGTATGCAATTAAATGAAGATTTACGCAGTGAAGTAACACCAAAAAATATACTAATGATTGGTCCAACAGGTGTAGGTAAAACAGAAATTGCCCGCCGTTTAGCAAAACTTGCTAACGCACCATTCATTAAAGTAGAAGCGACTAAATTTACTGAAGTTGGTTATGTTGGTAAAGAAGTAGATACGATCATACGTGACCTCGTTGATGTTTCAATTAAAATGACTCGCGAACAGCAAACTAAAAAGTTTAAACATCGCGCCGAAGAAGCAGCAGAAGAGCGAATTTTAGATGCACTTTTACCACCGGTTAAAGATCAATATGGCGAAAGCCAACGCGACGATACTTCATCTACTCGCCAAACATTTCGTAAAAAATTACGTGAAGGTCAATTAGATGATAAAGAAATCGAGATTGAATTAGCGCAAGCTCAATCAAACGTAGAAATTATGGCGCCTCCTGGTATGGAAGATATGACCAACCAGTTACAAAGCATGTTTCAAAACATGGGCGGCGATAAACGCACTAAACGTAAGTTAAAAATTAAAGAGGCCTTCAAACTATTAACGGAAGAAGAAGCCGCTAAATTAGTAAACCCTGAAGAGCTAAAAGAACAAGCTATTTTTGCAGTAGAGCAAAACGGTATTGTGTTTATTGATGAAATAGACAAAATTTGTAAACGTGGTGATTCTTCAGGCCCTGATGTGAGCCGAGAAGGTGTTCAGCGCGACTTACTACCGCTAATTGAAGGCTCAACAGTAAACACTAAACACGGTATGGTTAAAACTGACCATATGTTGTTTATTGCCTCAGGTGCGTTCCAAATGTCTAAACCATCAGACATGATACCTGAGCTACAAGGTCGCTTACCGATTCGAGTAGAACTTGAACCACTAACTGCAGATGACTTTAAACGTATCCTGACAGAGCCGCATGCATCGCTTACTGAGCAACAACGAGAGCTCCTTAAAACTGAGCAAGTAACGATTGAGTTTAGTGATGATGCTATTGAGCGTATTGCTAAGGCAGCGTGGCAAGTTAACGAAAAAACCGAAAACATCGGTGCTCGTCGCTTGCATACTGTGATGGAAAGATTGATGGAAGAAATTTCATACGATGCTTCTGAAAAAGCAGGTTCATCACTTGTCATTGACGCCGCTTACGTTGAAAAACATCTAGGCGCACTTGTTGAAGATGAAGACTTAAGCCGCTTCATTCTATAAAACGAATATAAACGTTATACTAAAAGCCTCCAGATTGGGGGCTTTTTAATGGGATATATAAAATGAAACACGTTACAAAAGTGCATTACCACAGCGTGAGTAAAAATTTAGATGTTTATTTTAACGACGATAGCCAAGCAGTCTTTAGCTGTGAATTTTTACGCGTTCACTCTCCCTCTGCTGAAGTGCAAGGCCATGGCTCTGGTCCAATGAAGCTAGTACTTAATAAACAATCTGTAGGTATAAAAAACATAGTACCTGTTGGGCATTATGCACTGCGTTTAGATTTCGATGATGGTCACAATAGCGGACTGTTCAGTTGGAGTTACTTTGAAAAACTACAAGCGCAGCAACAAACGTTGAGCGATGAATATTCGGCACGCGTAGCCGAGCACGAACAAAACAAAAACAGTGTACCAATAAAGTTTATTCCTTAAACCTTATTGGTAACTTTAGGTGGGTATTTTTAGATTAGTTAACCTAAACCCTGGTTAAGATATTTACTATCCAGGGTTCAAGTTAGTTACACTTTAAACTTATCAATAGCGCTAAATAACACTCTAGCTTGCTCAGATACTTCTTCGCTAGTTTGGGCGTTTTTAGCAGCATGTTCAGTTGCATCTTGCGCAATGTCGCGAATTCTTACTACATTTTTATTAACCTCTGATGCCACTTGGCTTTGCTCGTCAATAGCAACCGCTATTTGAGAGCTCATTTCCATTATTGTTTGTACATCTTCAGTAATTGCGCCTAATAACTCACCTGCTTTAATTGCTTGCGAGGCACTTTCATCGCCTTGAGAACGACATTTGTGCATAATACTTACCACTTCTTGAGTACGCTGCTGTAAGGTACTTATAATACCTTCAATCTCACTCGTAGACTCTTGAGTACGCTTCGCTAATGAACGAACCTCATCTGCAACAACAGCAAAGCCACGACCATACTCACCAGCACGGGCCGCTTCTATTGCCGCATTAAGTGCGAGTAAATTTGTTTGATCTGCAATCCCCCGAATTACATCAAGCACTGAACCAATTGTTTCGCCATCTTTTTCAAGTTGCGACACTACATTTGATGCATTCCCTAACGAATCAGATAGGGCCCTAATGTGCTTAACGGTAGAGTCAACTTCACTGCGCCCTTGTTGAGCACTTAAATTTGTTGACTCTGCTTTTTTAGCAGCCGCTTCAGTATTATGTGAAATATCCTGAATCGTCGCCTGCATTTCGGTGGCTGCAGTTGCAACCATGTCGGCTTCATGTAATTGCTCTTGCATACCGGAGCTTGTTGCTGCAGTACTTTCTGATAAATGCTCTGTTGCTATATTAAGCGTATTTAAAGCACCATTAACTTCGTTAATTAAGTTTTTAAAATCGCCTATTAAGCTATTAAAGTCGACCGTCATGGTGGTAATTTCGTCTTTACCTGTTTGCTCTATCATCACGCTTAAATCATTATTACGACGAATATCGTTAATGGTGTGATAAACCCGCTCTATAGGCACAATAATCGAGCGGCTCGTGAAATAAACCAACATCAAAACAATAATGCCAGCAATCACAAAAATAAGAATGGCTAAAAATTGTGCCTGTTCAACGCTTTTATCTACCTGTTGCTTAGTGCTTAATAGTATCTGCGCAACGATTGCATCACTTTGTTCAACACTTTTACGCATTTTTCCAAGTGCACCTGAATTTAAATCTAAGCCCAATTCAACCTGTGCCTGGACCAATGCTTGAAATTGCGTTTGGTAGGAATTTAAAAAGCCATTTAATTGAGCTGTATACCCCGTATCAAATTGAGCCTGAGCGATTTGCTGCTTTAAAGTATCAACCTCTTCATCAAATCGAGTTAAATACTTAAGATCAAAACGTAGCATAAAATCTTTTTCAGCCCGTCTTAACTGTAATATAGAAGATAAGAGTTTGTAATTACCTTGCTCTTTGAGCAAGCTTTCAACCTCGTGTACTGCACTTCTTAGTTCGCCATACAGCCCATCTTTTGGGTGTAATCCAATGCGTTTTTGTAGCACAACAACACTCATAAAGTCATTGTTATAAGTACTTACCAAACTATCTAGATTACTTATTTTTTGGGTTTCGATACCCTGCTCTTGCATAATTACATTCAACTTAGCAATCTTACTTTTAAGCTGGTTATAATCTTGTTCAAATAAGTCTAATGCTTCTTCTTGTTTATAAAAAAGAAAGTTTTTTTCATGTTTACGCAGTTCTAATTCATGGATATTAAGCTCTTCAGCAAGCTGAATTGTTTTATTTAAGCTTAACGTTGTTCTCGCTTCATAAATTATTACGCATAAAAGGACCACCATTGCTAAACCAACAACGACTGCGTTTAACTGTAAACGTCGTTTGATTGTTAAGTTTTGTAAAAAATTCATCGCTAACGCCTTTTTTAAATATGCATTTGTATTATAGCTGATAGCTCAGAAGCGACTCATTAATTTAACTTTTTATTATTGGTTATTCTAAGCTACTTAATTATGATGGCTATAAAGCGACACTATCCCACAAACCTTTGTGTAACGATTGTGTGTTATTCCACTGTTGTTTAACCAACCAATCAATTAAAGGCGCGGGATCGCTAGGGTAATTTATTTGCTTATTTTGCGGGGCGCTATTCCAGTCATCAAGGGCTTGCGGGTTTAAATAGTTCATAACATGCGCCATGCCCATGGCAAACAAAGTTTGTGCATTTGCGGTTTGCTCAAACTGCCCATCTAAAGGCTTTAATAGTAACTTCTTACCTAACTTAAGCGCTTCACTGGCAAGCTCAAACCCCGCATTACCAATAACGCCACTCGTGTTTGCTAAGTCATTTAAAAAGCCAGAACGTGAGGGTGGTCGCAAATGTATATGTCCAAAAGACTGATTGCAGGCATTTGGGTGATAACAATAAAATTCTTTTTCGGGAAAGTCTTTTAAGTAATCAACAATGCTATCTAAGTTTTCAAACGGTAAATATACCAATACCTTATTTAGTACCGCGACAGGGTTCTCATGATTATGATGAGCAATAAAAGGCGGGATTATATTATTTGCAAATGGCTTCCAGTGTACGCCTAAGTAGGTAGATGCTGGTGCATAATGCTTGATGAGTGATTTTCTAAGTACACCACGACCAAATATAGGTACGTTTTCTGACAAAAATGCGGCTTGGTGACTAATACCGATAACGGGTATATCGGCCCGTTTTGCAGCCCATGCTGTGACTGGCTCAAAGTCATTAAGTACAAAATTGTACTGTTTTATATCAAGCGATTTTATATCACTCACCAGCTTACAAACTCGCATGTTTTTAAGTGTTTTTAAATTTTTCACTTGCCCATTTTCAGTACTAAACGATAAGCCCCGATACACTTTATAATCTGAGAATTCGTGCATATCAAAGTAATCTTTATTTGCTCGCCCTGAAAACACATAATCAACATCAATACCAAGTTTATTAAAGCAACTTGCCATAACCCTAGCCCGCGTTATATGACCATTACCGGTACCCTGCACTCCATACAATATTTTCATACAGGTACCACAAGCGCTAATGCGAATAAGCCACAAACACTGCCAATAATCGCACCTATAATAATATCAGCAGGAAAATGTACGCCTAATACAACACGAGAAATAGCCACACCAGCAGCCCAACTAAGTAGTAGCCATATATATTCAGGGAAAAAGTGACTTAGTATAATCGCAACTAAGAACGCTGCAGCGCTGTGACCCGAGGGCAAACTAAATTTATCATTGGGTACTATGTAAGCATTTGTTACTAAGCAGTCGCATGGACGGATGCGGGCAAATCTATTTTTGGCCAGTAAATAAATGGGCCTTTCTATAGCAAAACCAACTAATATCGTTACCGGTAATAATTGTTGCTGCTCATTATTACTAAGCCACCACACCGCTAAACACACAAGTATGTAAAGCCCACCATCACCGCTTTTAGATAAGCCAAACGCCATTGTTTTAAACCACTTCGGTGAGTTGCAATTAAACAGAGTTAAAAATAATTGCTCATCTAGCAGAGCTGCCTTTTTAAACATATTATTGTTATACATCACTTCCCCTCATTGCATAATATATGAACACCGATTTAGCTTATGTGTTGTAAATAACAATTGAGTGACGCTTTTAAGACACTATTATTGCGATTAATGATTTAGCGCTTGTTTTGTCTAAATTTACTGCGATTAAGTCGTTGTTATTGCTTATAAGGAGGGTATACTGAGGTATAAATTAATGTACCTTTTGAGGATAAAATAATGGATTACAGCACTTCTGATTTATGTGACCACTTTGCTGATGTGGTTGACGTGCTAGAGCCAATGTTCATCAACTTTGGTGGTCGACACAGCTTTGGTGGCCGCATTAAAACGGTTAAATGTTTTGAAAATAATGAACTGATCCGCGAATTACTTTCTCAAGACGGTACAGACTTAGTGCTTCTTATTGACGGTGGTGGCTCAACTCGCCGTGCACTTATTGATATTGAATTGGCCGAACTTGCACTTGAAAATAACTGGAATGGTATTGTTGTTTACGGCGCAGTACGCCACGTTGATGAGCTTGAAGAACTTGATTTAGGCATTCAAGCAATTGCTTCTATCCCTGTTGCAGCTGACAGTGAAGGTGCTGGCGAGGATGCTATAGGCGTTAACTTTGCCGGTGTATCATTTTTTGATGATGACTTTATTTATGCCGATAGTACTGGCATTGTTTTATCTGCAGAAGAATTAGAATTGGAAGTTGTAGAAGTATAACGTGACCTCCCATTTAAAAGTATATGATGAAAGCGCGGTTAGAGCACTTTGCTCTAACCGCGTAAATGAAAAAAAAGCATGGCAATCAATGGCCTTGCTAGACACTCAAGTAAACCTGCAACAAGCACTTATTGACGCAGCTCAATTTGGCATTCGCTACGTACTTCTTGGTATTTGCGAAGATATTGGCCCAAAAGCCAATTTAGGAAATGGCGGTGCAAACGAAGCATGGCCTGCTTTTTTAAAACGTTTTTTAAACCAACCTCATAATCAATTTATTGCCACTCAAAAAGTACTTTTATTGGGTGAAGTAAATACTGATGATTTAATGGCGCAAAGCAACCAACTTAATAATCAGCAAGCCCAGCAGTTAACTCAATTACGAGATTTATGCCAACAACTTGATGAACGCGTAGAGTCAGTATTAAGCCTTATTTTTAAAGCAGGGCTTGAGCCAATCGTCATTGGCGGAGGTCACAATAATTGCTTAGGTATTATTCGCGCGCTAAGTAAGTCAAAAAACACGCCTGTTAATGCTATCAATTTTGACCCTCATGCCGATTTTAGAGAATGTGAAGGTCGCCATAGTGGTAATGGTTTTCGCTACGCGTATAACGAGCAACATTTAAGTAATTACCATGTTATTGGCTTACATGAATTAAAAAATAATCAAGCAATTATAGATGCAATGAGTGAAGCTAACTTTAAGTTTGATAGCTATCAATCTATACAAGTTAAGCGAAAAATTACACTAACGCAGGCAATTGAAAATGCACTAAGTAATTTTAATGATTTACCACTGGGTGTTGAAGTTGATTTAGATAGTATTACTTATATGCCAGTTAGTGCGTATACATATTGCGGATTTAGTGTGAGTGACACTGAGCACTTTGTGCATTTAGCTGCAAGCCATCGCCACTCTAAGTACTTACACTTATGTGAAGCAGCGCCTAGCCAGCACCCTAACGGAGTTGAGGCCGGAGCTGCCCATGTAGGGCAAGTGATTAGTGCACTTGTAAATAGCTACCTACAAGCCAAAGAAAACACTTAACGTTGTTGAACCGATCGCCACTCTTTTAGCCAGCTCATTAAACCGATACTACTTAGCGGATGACCAAAGTAATAACCTTGTGCAGCATAACCTTTTAAGCTTTTTACAAACTTAAGTTGTTCAAGTGTTTCTACTCCTTCAAAAATTACTTTTGTTTTTTGTTGGCTATGCATATCAACCATTCCACCAACTAAACTGCGTATATTGTTTTGATTACTAAAGTCAGCGGTAAGTGAAGGTGAAACCTTAATATACTCAACCGCTAAACTTGGTAACTTAGAAAGTAGTACTGGATTATCACCAAGTCCATCCACACATACTTTTAAGCCTATGTTATTAAGCCTTGCGATCATGCCTCGGCCTTTGTCATCTAAACCAGCAAAAATATGTAAAGGGCATTCAACAATTAAGTCTCCCGCCTCTAAGTGATGTTCATTTATAACAACATCAACAAATTCAACAAACTCTTCATTTAGCATTTCAGGGCCAAATACGTTAATGCTAAGCGGTATAGAAATACCTTCTACTCTAAGCGCCATTGCAAGTTCAGCGGCTCTCTCCATTACAAATTTAGCAAGCGGGTAACCAAGCCCTGCTATTCTTATGTCGTCAATAAAACGATTAGCAGATAAAATTCCTTGCTTAGGATGCTGCCAACGCAGTAGTAATTCTAAAAACTCAATTTGACCGTTTTCGTTACAAATTATAGGTTGAAAATAAAGCTCTAACTCGCTCGAAAAATCAATATTTGCTAATTCTTTTAGTCGCGCTTGTTGCTCTCGCAGTTCAATCATCATTTGTTGATGATAAGGCACAACCTTGCGATTTGGGTGGCTATCGAGTGCTAGGTATGCGTACGATATTAAATTATCAAAGTTGTTGTCTTGCTCATTACAATCAACATAACTCGCCCTCGCTTTTACCTCTACAGTGCAGTTAGCAACATTAAATGGCTTAAGCGTTGCACCCAGTATTTGTTCAATAACCAACTCATGTAAATGTTTTTGATTCGCGAAACTACAAATAAATGCAAAGTTAAGGCCCCCTAAGTGGGCTAGCTTTTCTTGCCCAGTTAAAGTCACTATTTCGTCACTTGAAAGTAGCTCTTTTATTCGATTAGCCGATTGCGCTAACAGTATATCGCCAAAGTCGCGTCCTATATGCTGGTTAACTTGCTCAAATCCTTCAAGACGAATAACGATTAACGCTGCACTTACTTGCTTATTGTCGCACCATGCATAGTAACCTTGGCGTAACTGTTTTCTATCTGCAAAAACCGAAAGCGGAGACTCTTCTATAAATGTATCACCTGTAGGTTCTGGCTCTATCACGACTTCTATTTCAGCGCTTTCGTCATTTAAAAAGCCAACAATAGCTAATAATAATATTGCTAACACAACCCAAAATAACGGAACTTCCAATAATAAATGAGCTGAAAATAGAACAACAAATAAAAGACCAGCCATTGAGCTGGTAATAATCATGCTCCAATTATTTCGCTCGAAGGCTTGCCATAAATGAAAACAAAATCCAAAGGCAAGTAAAATGGCAAGCCAAGCTGCGCCCGTACTCAAAATAGCCAAACCAACAGCTGCTGTGCATAAATAGCTAAATTTAATACTGGCATTTTTAACGGCAAATAAAGTGGCAATCATCGCCATCAATAGTGCACCACTAAAAAATATTGGGAAATTACTGTCGGTTAGTATGTTCAAATTAACGGCATCCGTATTCGCTAAAAAAGTTTAAACCAGATTATATGTGGGTAAAAATAATACAAATTAGTTAATTCTACCCAAAATCCATAAATTTAACAGTTTATTTACGCCAAATTGGTAACTTAATTGTGATGGATGACTTATTTGCCAATGCGCAATATCAGCTCTTGCACCAACCTTTAAAATACCACGGTCGTCTAACCCTAGTGCTTTAGCAGCATTGCGAGTAACACCTGCCAATGCTTGCTCGGGTGTTAATCTAAACAATGTGCATGCCATGTTCATCATCAAGTGCACTGAGCACAGCGGTGAAGTGCCAGGATTAAAATCACTCGCAATAGCTATAGGTACTTTATATTGATTAAGCAACTCAATAGGAGGGAATTTAGTTTCTCTTAAAAAATAAAATGCACCGGGCAATAACACCGCGACCGTCCCAGCGTTTGCCATGGCTTTTACACCCTCTTCATCGAGATGCTCAATATGATCTGCCGAAAGGCCATTGAACTGCGCCACCAGCTCAGCACCATGTTGATTAGATAACTGCTCAGCATGGCATTTTACTGGGAGGTTATGCTTTTTAGCCGCCTGGAAAACACGTTTGGTTTGCGAATAACTAAAGCCTACATTTTCACAAAATACATCGACTGCATCAGCAAGATTATTAGCCACTACCTGATCAAGCATGTCAGTACATACCAAATCAATATATTCATCAGCACGGCCTTTGTATTCAGGCGGTAGAGCATGCGCCCCTAAAAAAGTAGTTTTAATATCAATAGGATGATGCTCACCTAATAAACGAGCTACTTCTAATATTTTTATCTCGTTTTCAGTATCTAGCCCATAGCCCGACTTTATTTCAACGGTGGTTACACCTTCTTTTAACAACGTATTTAAGCGATCTTTTGCATCAACAAACAATTGTTCACGGTCGGCTGCTCTCGTCGCTTTAACCGTACTTGCTATGCCACCGCCTTGTGCCGCAATTTGCTCATAACTTACACCCTGCAAGCGCTGCTCAAACTCTTGCGATCTTGAACCTGCAAACACTAAATGTGTATGACAATCTATTAAGCCCGGCGTTAACCACTGCCCTTTTATACTCAATGTCGGCGTTGCAAACACATCAAAACTGGGCAACGTTGATTGCTCTCCAATCCACGCAATTTCACCATTTTTAATAGCTATAGCAGCATTTTCGATTGCGCCATAAGGGGCATTTATATTGCTATCCATAGTGGCAATATTGGCATCAGTTAAAAGTAAGTCGATTTCTTCTAACTCATAATTTTTTGTTGTGCTTTGCATTTTACAGCCCTTTTTACGCCCAGAGTGATGAAAATATAGTCTAACAACCCATCTTGTATATACAAGGTAATTGTGTCATCTTATTTATATAGTTTATTTTTAATGTAACCATAAATTTAATGACGACACCTAAATTTGCGCAAATAAAACAATTCATTGTTGATAAAATTCGCAGCGGTACGTGGCAAGAAAACCAACGTGTTCCCTCTGAAAACGAACTAAGTAGTCAATTTAGTGTCAGCAGAATGACAGCCCGCCGAGCACTAAGCGAATTAACCGAGGCAGGTATTTTAACCCGCAGCCAAGGGCTTGGTACATTTGTAGCCACATTTAAATCGCAGTCATCGTTACTCGAAATAAAAAACATTGCTGATGAAGTAAAAGAACGTAACGGCAACTACACCTGTAGTGTACTCATACTTGAATCAATAAATGCAGTCGCACCTATTGCCATTGCGCTTGGTGTTGAGATTGACAGTGTTGTATATCGAAGTGTACTCGTGCATAACGAAAACGACAGCCCCTTGCAGCTAGAAGAGCGTTTTGTAAACCCTGCGCTTGCGGCTGGTTACTTACAACAAGACTTTAGCACGCTTACACCTCATGAGTATCTATCTAGTGTTGCACCACTTACCCAAGCGAGGCATACCGTAGAGGCTATTATGCCAAACAGCGAAATGTGCCAATGGTTAAATTTATATAACGAAGAGCCATGCTTACAAGTTATTCGACGCACATGGTCTATTAACGGCATTGTAAGCTTTGCGCGCCTTGTATCACCAGGCAGTAAATATCGCTTAGGTGGACACTTAACATTTAAAAAATAACAAACAATAGCGCTTACTGCGCTTTTTTTATAACAAATCACCTTGTATATACAACAGGAGCAAAACATGAACAACCGACTCGACACAAGTCGCGTAATACGTGCACCTCATGGCGATAAAATAAGTGCTAAAAGCTGGCAAACTGAAGCTGCTAAGCGCATGCTAATGAATAATCTAGACCCTGAAGTTGCAGAACATCCTCATGCACTTGTTGTATATGGTGGTATTGGCCGAGCAGCTCGTGATTGGCCAAGTTATGACAAAATTATAGAAACCCTCGATAGACTCGAAAACGACGAAACTCTGCTTGTACAATCAGGAAAACCCGTTGGTGTATTTAAAACCCACAGTAATGCCCCTCGTGTACTTATTGCCAACTCAAACCTTGTTCCACACTGGGCGAATTGGGAGCACTTTAACGAGCTCGATAAAAAAGGCTTGATGATGTACGGGCAAATGACAGCGGGTTCTTGGATTTATATTGGCTCGCAAGGCATTGTACAAGGCACTTACGAGACCTTTATAGCCATGGCAAAGCAACATTTTTCAGGCAGTGCTAAAGGTAAGTGGGTATTAACGGGTGGCCTTGGTGGTATGGGCGGTGCGCAACCACTTGCCGCTACAATGGCTGGGTTTAGTGCGCTAGTTGTTGAATGTGATGAAAGCCGTATCGATTTTCGTATAAAAACAGGCTACGTTGATGTAAAAGCAGCGAACCTTGAACACGCACTGCAATTAATAACCGATGCGTGCATAAAAGGTGAAGCCCTATCAGTTGGCCTACTTGGTAACGCTGCCGATGTATTTAGTACACTGGTTAAAACAGGTATTACACCTGATGTAGTCACAGATCAAACATCAGCTCACGATCCATTAAATGGTTACTTACCACAAAACTGGACAATGGAGCACGCAGCAAAAATGCGTGAGCAAGATCCAAAAGCGGTAGTAAAAGCTGCTAAACAATCAATGGCAGTCCAAGTTAGAGCCATGCTGGCGCTGCAAAAAGCGGGTGCCGCCACTACTGATTACGGAAATAATATTCGTCAAATGGCGTTTGATGAAGGTGTTACCAACGCGTTTGATTTTCCTGGATTTGTACCCGCCTATATTCGCCCTTTATTTTGTGAAGGTATTGGCCCATTTAGATGGGTAGCATTATCGGGCGATCCAGAAGATATTTATAAAACCGATGCAAAAGTAAAAGAGCTTATTCCTGATGATGCACATTTACATAATTGGCTTGATATGGCGCGTGAACGCATTCAATTTCAAGGGCTACCTGCACGTATTTGTTGGGTAGGTTTAAAAGATAGAGCACGCCTTGCATTGGCCTTTAACGAAATGGTTAAAAATGGCGAACTTAAAGCCCCTATCGTTATTGGTCGTGACCACCTCGACTCTGGCTCAGTTGCCAGCCCTAACCGCGAAACAGAAAGTATGAAAGATGGCTCAGATGCGGTATCGGACTGGCCATTACTCAATGCACTGCTTAATACGGCAAGTGGCGCTACTTGGGTGTCTCTTCATCATGGTGGCGGTGTAGGTATGGGGTTTAGTCAGCACTCTGGTGTAGTTATTGTTGCCGATGGTACAAATGAAGCTAAAGAGCGTATTGCTCGCGTACTTTGGAACGACCCTGCAACGGGTGTAATGCGCCATGCTGATGCTGGATACGACATAGCAAAGAACTGCGCCAAAGAACAAAATTTAGACCTACCTATGCTAAACGAGGAATGATCATGTTCGAACTTACTCTCACACCAGGCTCACTTAATTTAAACACACTGAGAAAAATTAATAATTCACCGGTAAAGTTAAGCCTTGCAAAGCATGCTGAATCGCAAATAGCAGCAAGCGCGCAAACCGTTCAAAACGTTATTAATGAGCACCGCACTGTATACGGGATTAACACCGGCTTTGGGTTATTAGCTAATACCAAAATAGCCGACGACGAACTTGAATTATTACAGCGCTCCATTGTGCTTTCACACGCTGCGGGCATTGGCGAATACATGGATGACAGCACAGTAAGGTTAATGATCACCTTAAAAGTAAACTCGCTTTCGCGCGGCTACTCGGGTATTCGCCTGCAAGTAATCCAATTTTTTATGCAGCTGCTTAGTAGCGAAGTATATCCGTGCGTGCCTAAAAAGGGCTCCGTGGGGGCATCGGGGGATTTAGCCCCTCTTGCGCATATGTGCCTACCTTTATTAGCTGAAGGTCAAATGCGACATAAAGGAAAAATAATTAGTGCAGCACAAGGGTTAAAAATAGCGGGGCTTGAACCTCTTACCCTTGCAGCTAAAGAAGGCTTAGCATTATTAAATGGCACACAAGCGTCAACTGCGTTTGCACTACAAGGCCTATTTAGAAGCGAGAACTTATATGCACAAAGCTGCGTTATCGGCTCGATAAGCATAGAAGCTGCAATGGGCAGTCGCGCGCCATTTGATGCACGTATTCATGATATTCGTGGTCAGCGCGGACAAATAGACACCGCTCAAGTATTTAGAGAGCTACTCGATACGCACTCTCAAATTAGTGATTCCCACGTCAATTGTGAAAAAGTACAAGATCCATACTGCCTTCGCTGCCAACCTCAAGTGCTAGGTGCTTGCCTAACTCAGATACGCCAAGCCGCAGAAGTGTTGCTATGCGAGTCAAACGGTGTAACCGATAATCCGCTAGTTTTTGCCGATGTAGGCGACATCATTTCTGGAGGGAATTTTCATGCAGAACCCGTTGCAATGGCTGCCGATAACCTCGCTATTGCGATTGCCGAAATTGGTGCATTAGCAGAAAGGCGAATTGCATTACTTATCGATTCAAACCTATCTAAGTTACCGCCATTTTTGGTTGAAAACGGCGGGGTAAATTCAGGTTTTATGATTGCTCAAGTAACCGCTGCTGCGCTTGCGTCAGAAAACAAATCATTAGCACATCCGGCTTCGGTCGATAGCTTGCCTACATCTGCAAATCAAGAAGATCATGTATCTATGGCAACCTTTGCAGCAAGGCGCTTAGATGAAATGGCCAATAATACCCAAGGTGTTTTGGCAATAGAATGGTTAGCATCGGTTCAAGGGCTAGAATTTAGAAAGCCGCTTGAACCATCAAATAAAGTGCAAAGCGCTAAAGCGTTATTACGCGAGCATGTGAGTTATTATGATAAAGACCGCTACTTTGCTCCCGATATCGAAGCTGCTAATACATTACTAAGTGAAGGTAAGCTATGCGACTTCATAGAGAGCAGTCCCCTGCCTTCAGCATATTAAATACCATATTGGTAAGTAAAGCCTAGCGCTTCAATAGCTGAGCCAATAACTTTGCGCTCAGCTTTATCATCACTGGTAAAGCGTGGTAACTCGCCACCATGTTCTGCACACTTCACTGCGTAGTATTCAGCTTTTGTCGGGTGCGCAGGATTAACAACATTATAAATATTTTGCCCTACTTGCCAGTGCTCTATCACCGCAAAGATAGCATTAATTACATCTTGTTGGTGCACCATATTTACTACTTGCTCACTTGATGTATTAAGCTCTTTGCCTGCCACAAAACGACCAGGTTCTCTATTAGGCCCTAGTAATCCAGCTAAACGCAGCACTTTCCCGTCTTGCTCAAGTACTTGCTCTTCTGCCTCATAGAGCTTTATTTGGCGCTCGTTTGTGCATGAAATATCGCAACTTTCGCTATATACACCAGGCTCTTGATCGTATACCCCGGTTGACGAGCATAATAAAAAGCCCTTTGCGTTTAACTCCTTTGAAAGCTTAAGCGCTGCGGTGAGTGTTTCAGGATAATTACTTTCACTGTGCCTGCTACGTGGTGGAATAGCACATACCCAATAAGCATTTTGTAAATCAACTTGATGTCTTAATTGCCCATCTTCAAGTGTAAACTGACGCTCAAAGTCAAACTCGTGTATATCTGTTCTATGCGTTCCTTGTACTTGCCAATCAGCTTTTTGCGCACTTACGCATAACGCATGTCCTAACCAACCTGCACCTAATACTACTAATTTATTACTTTTATTTGTCATTTTTGTATAAGCCTTTATTTTAAACGCATAATTAGTTCTTTCTATCTAACTTTATAGAGATTTTAAGTAAGATATGATTAGATATAATTTCATAAATAATAAAAATATGCGTACTCATGCTAAATAATTTATCATTACGGAAGAAAATATTATTATTGATTGGTGGAACAATTACCGTTTTACTAATTATTGCCTCAACATTTTTTGTTAAACACATTGCCAACCTCTCTAGAGAAAACATAGAAAATGAAGCGCAAAGTTATCTACAGACCGAGCAACTTTCAATGCAAAGTTACTTTGCGATGTACGGAAAAATGGTATCAACCTTTGTTAATAACCCACATTTAATCAACTTTTTTGAAAATTGGGATACTCGCGATCAAGCACTTGAAAGCGCCCCTGGCTACAACGAAGTAAACCAAGACTTTGTCCGTTTAAGCTCAAATGACGAAAACATTTTATCGGCCTTTTTTGCCTCAGCAACCACCGGTGAATACTTTAAAGAAAATGAACGTACAAGTCACTACAACGGCCAGCCTTATTACGCCTACAAGCGTGGTTGGTGGCAAGAAGCCATGCAAGTTAACAAACTTTACGTAGGTCCAATCTCTGTTGATTTAACCACAGGCGTAGCATCCGCAGTAGTACAACAACCTGTTTATAACGCACAGCGTAAACTCATTGGTATGGGCGGTGTTGATTTACAACTAAACAAAATTAACGACATGGTCGAAAATATTCGCTTTAACGGCCAAGGTTATGGATTTTTACTCGATGGAAATCAAAAAGTAGTTCACTTTTCAAAAGCCACAGGACACAAACTTTCAATTACAGATGAAGGTGCAAACGGTAAAGAAGGACTCGATGCGCTTGAGCAACAGTTTACAGATACAGCAGGCTTTAAAGAATTAAATACACAAATGCGAAATAACCTTAAAGGTAGCCAAATGGTTACTTTTAAAGGTGAGCAGTTTTATGTGGTTTACCATCGTCTGCAGCTAGAGCAGCCTTATATAGATTGGTATGTAGGTCTACTTATTCCTACTAGCATGATTGAAGAGCCCGTAAATGCCGCAGTAACCGCAACAACAACTGCAGTAGTTATTATCTTAATTATTATATTAGCCATGATTTTATGGGCTACCCATATGATTTCAAAACCCATCACAACACTTACGCACATTATGCGTGATATAGCATCGGGCGAAGGCGACCTTACTCAAAAAATTGATATTAATAGTCAAGATGAAGTGGGACAGCTGGCCAATCATATGAACACTTTTATTGATAAGTTACGCGCCATGATGCTAGAAACCGCAGCGCAAGCAGAACAGCTAAGTAATGCAGCAGCTCAGCTAAGACATGTTTCTGAGCAAACTAATTCTGAAATTCAGCAAGAGAAGCAGCAAGTTGATAGCGTCAGCGCTGCGGTAACTGAAATGGCGACTACTGTGCTTGAAATATCACGTAATGCACAACATACAAATAACGCAGCTGAAGAAGTTCAGGCAATTACAGCTGAAGGTGCAAGCCGTTCTACACAGGCGCAAAAAGTAATGACTGAGCTGGCGTTGCATATTGGCGAAGCATCTAAAGTGGTAGCAGGCCTTGAACAAGAAAGTAATAACATTGGTGCGTTAGTCGATGTAATTAATTCAATTGCCGATCAAACCAACTTACTTGCACTTAATGCGGCTATAGAGGCAGCTCGTGCCGGTGAACACGGTCGAGGCTTTGCCGTTGTTGCTGATGAAGTACGCTCACTAGCAAGTCGCACACAAGAATCAACTGACGATATTCGTAATATGATTTCGCGCTTGCAGCAAATAGCTCAACAGGCCTCAGTGATGATGCAACAAGGACAAGATCAAACCGAGGGCTCAGTACTGCAAACTAAAGAAGTACTTAGCTCACTTCACAATATTGCGCAGTCGGTCACTAAAGTACAAGACCAAAGTCATCAAATAGCCACGTCAACTGAGGAGCAAACAGTCGTTGCTGAAGATATTAATACGAGCCTTTCGGCAATTAATAACTTAGTGAACAGTACCGCTGACCATGCGCACACCCTCGCTGACGAAGCTCGTGACTTAAGTGATTTAGCTGCAGCACTTAACAAAACGGTTAACCAATTTAAATTATAAAACACTCATTTAATAGCTGTGTTTAAGCGTCAAACTTAAGCGCAGCTATAACCCTTGTTTTTAATTTATTTAGCACCATATCTTTACAGTTCGCTACTATTTTTACTGTAATTGAGTAATACAAAGTTATTTTTACGAACCAGATCAAATTTTTCGATTTTATACACAGATCTTTTTATTGAGATAGTTTGTTGTTTGGCAGAGTCTGGTATAGTAGCGCACGTAATAAACAGTGCTTTTTGAGCGGTTTAATACGATATTGCTAATTAATATGTTCTAAGTGTTATTTAAAAGCACATATTAATTACCAATTGTTAAAAATGGGTTAGCCGATACTCGGCTGACAAAGAATACATTGTAACGGTTTTATCATGATATCTAATTTATTTACCAAGCTTTTTGGTAGTCGCAATGACCGCACTATTAAAAACTTAAGAAAGACGGTCGCGCTAATCAATGCGCTAGAAACGCAACTTGAAGCGCTTTCTGATGAAGATTTAAGAGCTAAAACAGCTGAGTTTAGAGAACGTTACGATAACGGACAAGGCCTTGACGATATCCTACCTGAAGCTTTTGCTGTGGTACGTGAAGCGTCAAAGCGTGTAAATGGCATGCGTCATTTCGACGTGCAGTTATTAGGTGGTATGGTTTTACATCAAGGTCGCATTGCAGAAATGCGTACCGGTGAAGGTAAAACACTAACAGCTACCCTACCAGCTTATTTAAACGGCTTAACAGGCAAAGGTGTTCACGTAATTACTGTGAATGACTACCTTGCTAAACGTGATGCTGAAACCAACCGTGCGTTATTTGAATTTTTAGGCCTTACTGTAGGCTGTAACGTACCGGGTATGATGCCACAGCAGAAGAAGCTAGCTTATACTGCTGACATTACGTACGGTACAAATAACGAATTTGGTTTTGACTACCTTCGCGATAATATGGCTTTTAGCATTGATGAACGTGTTCAGCGTCCATTATTTTATGCCGTAGTCGATGAAGTGGATTCAATCTTAATTGATGAAGCGCGTACTCCGCTTATTATTTCAGGCCCAGCTGAGGACAGCTCTGAGCTATATACTGAAATAAATACCATCGTTCCTTTACTTGAACTTCAAGAAAAAGAAGACGAAGAAGGTGTTGAAGGCGACGGCGATTACACTATTGATGAAAAGTCTAAGCAAGTTCATTTAACAGAACGTGGTCAAATTAAAGTAGAAGAGCTACTTACCGAACGCGGCTTAATTGAAGAAGGCGATTCGCTTTACTCAGCAGCAAGCATTACGCTACTAAGTCACGTTTATGCCGCCCTTCGTGCCCACAAGCTATACCAAAAAGATGTTGATTACGTAGTAAAAGAAAACGAAGTAATCATTATCGATGAGCATACTGGTCGTTCAATGGAAGGTCGTCGTTGGTCAGAAGGTTTACACCAAGCTGTTGAAGCTAAAGAAGGTGTAAATATTCAGAACGAAAACCAAACACTTGCATCTATTACGTTCCAAAACTACTTCCGTTTATACGAAACACTAGCAGGTATGACAGGTACTGCCGATACTGAAGCTTTTGAGTTTCAATCTATCTACGGCCTAGATACTGTTGTTATGCCAACTAATAAGCCAATGGTTCGTGATGATCGCGCCGACTTAGTTTACCTAACACAAGAAGAAAAATACGAAGCAATTTTAATTGACATTAAAGACTGTCAAGACCGCGGACAACCGGTACTTGTAGGTACTATTTCAATTGAAAGCTCTGAGTATTTATCACAGTTTTTACGCAAAGAAAAAATTAAGCACAACGTACTTAATGCCAAATTTCATGCGCAAGAAGCAGATATCGTTTCAGATGCTGGCCTACCAGGTACAGTAACAATTGCAACCAACATGGCCGGTCGTGGTACCGATATCGTGTTAGGTGGTAACTGGAACAGTGAAGTTGAAAAACTTGAGAACCCAACTGCTGAGCAAATTGCTGATATTAAAGCGGCTTGGAAAATTCGCCATGATGCGGTAATTGATGCTGGCGGTTTACATATCATTGGTACTGAACGTCACGAATCTCGTCGTATAGATAACCAATTACGTGGTCGTTCTGGTCGTCAAGGTGACGCCGGTTCTAGCCGTTTCTACCTATCGATGGACGATGCACTAATGCGTATCTTCGCTGGTGAACGCATGACTAACATGATGCGTAAACTAGGTATGCAACGCGGTGAAGCAATTGAACATCCATGGGTAAACCGTGCGATTGAAAATGCACAGCGTAAAGTAGAAGCACGTAACTTTGATGTTCGTAAGCAATTGCTTGAGTACGATGATGTAGCAAACGATCAACGTCGCGTTGTTTACTCTCAACGTAATGAGCTACTTGAAGAAGGCGATATTTCAGAAACTATCACAGCAATTCGTGGTGATGTTCTTGCTAGTGTAATTGATCAGTACATTGCACCACAAAGCCTTGCTGAAATGTGGGACATTCCTGGCCTTGAAGAGCGTTTAAAACAAGACTTCTTACTTGAGTTGCCAATCACTCAGTGGTTAGCAGATGACAATAAACTATACGAAGAAAAACTTCGTGAGCGTATTGAGCAGGCGGTTGAGCAGTCATACAAGCAAAAAGAAGAGCAAGTTGGCGACTCTGTTTTACGTCAATTCGAAAAAGCGATTATGCTACAAAGTCTTGATCAGCATTGGAAAGATCACCTTGCTGCTATGGATCACTTACGTCAAGGTATTCATTTACGTGGTTACGCGCAAAAGAATCCTAAGCAAGAGTATAAGCGTGAATCGTTTGAGCTGTTTTCTGAAATGCTTGAAAACTTGAAAGTAGATGTTGTAAGCATCCTAAGTAAAGTACAAGTACGCGCAGAAGAAGATGTTGAAAAAGTAGAAGAGCAACACCGTAAAAGTGAAAATGCTCCTCGCGAATACCAACATGAAGAAGCTGAGCAAGTAGGTGGCGAAGCGCCAGCACCAGAAACAGCTACTGTAATGGCTCGTACAGAACCAAAAGTAGGTCGTAATGACCCTTGTCCTTGTAAATCAGGTCAAAAATTCAAACAATGTTGCGGTAAATTAAAATAGCCCAGTATTGTTATTAGCTTATTAAAAAGCGGCGCTAGCGTCGCTTTTTTTTATGGAGTTTTAAAGTAATGACTATAGAAATTGTACATGTAGCTGTTGGTGTTATTAAGAAAAATAACGCTATATTCATTTGTAAACGCGCAGATGAACAACATCAAGGCGGTTTATGGGAATTTCCTGGTGGCAAAGTAGAAGCAGGTGAAAGTGTTTTTGTTGCACTTAAACGCGAGCTTACTGAAGAAGTTGGATTAACGATTCACAGCTCTAGCCAACTTATGGTGATTGAGCATGACTACGGCGATAAATGCGTTAAATTAGATGTACACGTAGTAAGTAACTTTAGCGGTGAAGCACATGGCGCTGAAGGACAACCTAGTGAATGGGTAGCAATTAGTGAATTAGAAAATTATGATTTTCCTGAAGCTAATGCTGAAATTATCGAGAAAATAGTAGCCCGATACGCATAATAAACCAGGTACAAGTGAGCACAATGAACATCTCAATACAAAATAAGCTAAGCGAACAATTAGCATTAAATCCTGAGTTAACTCAAGTTAGTGTGATTGGTAGCGGCCATATAAATAGTACATGGCTACTTACGTGTATTGATAAACAGTTTATTGTGCAAAAACTTAATACTGAGGTATTTAAATACCCTGCTCAGTTAGTAAGTAATGCAAAACTAATTGAGCAGCATTTAAATACCAAACAACTACAAAGCAACTACCCCCTTGAAACAGTTAAGCATATAGCCATACAAAACAACGAACACTTAATAGAAATTGATAGCGCGCATTATCGCGTCCTTAGCTATATTAGTGACAGTTACAGCGAAGACGTTGTTAAAAATGCGCAACAGAGCGAGCAAGCGGCTTACGCCTTTGGCGTATTCGCCCATGCATTACAAGATTTTGATGCACAACAACTACATATTGTAATCCCTGATTTTCACAACTTAGCGATGCGCTTTGAGCAATTAAATATCGCAATCACAAATAACTCTGTAAATAGAGTAAAGCACTGCGCTGACGAAATAGAATATTGCTTATCGCAGCAGCATTTAATTACCGAGCTTAGCAACATTGCCAAGCAGATACCGCTTAGAGTGTGTCATAACGATACAAAAATAAATAATATGCTATTTTGTAATACAACTCACAAAGCAAAAGCAGTGATTGATTTAGACACCTGTATGGCAGGATTTAGGCTTTATGATTTTGGCGACATGGTACGCACTTTTTGCTCCCCCGAAGCCGAGGATTCAACAAACTTACGCAACGTTGTTATTCGAAAAGATATATTTTCAGCCATTGTTAAAGGCTATGTAACGCCATTAAAAAGTAGCATGAGTATAAAAGAACAAGAAAGCCTGCTGTTAGGCGCTAAAATAATGCCGCTCATGTTAAGTGTGCGCTTTTTAACTGATTACTTAAATAACGATGTGTACTTTAAAGTGGCTCATGCAGAGCATAATTTAGAGCGAGCACAAAACCAACTCGCGCTTTATAAAAACATACTCAGTAACGAAAAATGGATGCACCAATACTTAATGAGCTAAAGCTTATTTAACCTGAACTCTGGTTAAGAGATTTATTAACGTATTGAATCATGGTGATATTTAAATTTATTTTCTCTAGTCAGAGATTTTTAGTGAAAACAAGGCGAATTTACGCGTCAATAGCTGGCCTATTGCAAGTAAATTCAACGCTGTTAGCGCTGAAAATAGCTGCTTGAGATAGATTTATTATCCATAGTTCAGGTTATTTACAAATTCAAGATACAAAAAAACCAGTAAGCTAAAAACTTACTGGTTTTTTATTAACTTTAAATCAGTCTATTTAGTAAATTACCAAATTTTTACGCGATCTTCTGGTTTGATATACATTTTATCACCTTCTTTTACGTCAAACGCTTCGTAAAACTCAGGCATATTCGACAAGATACCGATTACACGGTAGTGACTTGGTGAATGAGGGTCTGTTAATAAACGATTACGTAACTCTTCATCGCGATAGTTACGACGCCAAATTTGTGACCAACCCATAAAGAAGCGTTGATCGCCGGTGTAACCATCAATCACTGGTGGTTTTTTATCACCTAAAGACAGCATATACGCTTTATGCGCAACCGTTAAGCCACCTAAGTCACCAATGTTTTCGCCAAGCGTTAGCTCGCCATTAACACTTGCATCTTCAAACGGTTTATATTCGTTATACTGTGCAACTAGAGCCGCTGTACGCTCTTCAAATTGCTTAAGGTCAGTCTCACTCCACCAGTTACGTAAGTTGCCATCACCGTCGTATTTAGCACCTTGGTCGTCAAAACCATGACCAAGCTCATGCCCAATTACTGCACCAATTGCGCCGTAGTTTACAGCATCATCCGCTTCTAAATTAAAGAATGGCGGTTGTAAAATAGCTGCTGGAAATACAATTTCGTTGTTTACTGGATTGTAATACGCATTTACTGTTTGCGGAGTCATGTGCCACTCAGAGCGATCAACTGGTTTACCCAATTTAGCAATCATGTCTGCGTACGCCCATTCGCTATAACGAATGTAATTGCCTACTAGCTCATCTGAGTTAATATCTAGCTCAGAGTAATCTTTCCACGTGTCTGGGTAACCAATTTTAGGCGTAAATTTGTCTAGTTTTTCTTTCGCTGCAAGCTTTGTTTCAGGGCTCATCCACTCAAGATTTTCAATAGCAACGCCATAACCTTTAATTACGTTATCAACTAGCTCTTCCATGCGTGCTTTAGCTTCTGGCGGGAAGTTATCTTTAACGTATACCTTACCTAAAATTTCACCAAGTACACTGTTAGATGCATCAACCGCTTGTTTCCAAAGAGGTGCTTGTTCTTCTACGCCACGAAGTGTTGTGCTGTAAAAGTCAAAGTTAAGGTTAACTAAATCTTCACTAAGTAGTTCTGCATAACCACTTACAAAATGAAATTTTAAGTAGTTTTTCCACGTCGCTAAATCAGTGTCTTTGTAAATAGTAGCAAGTGCTTCTAAGTAGCTTGGTTGACGTACAATAATGTCACTTGCACTCACGCCTGCATCTTTAAAGAATGCAGCTAAATCAAGGTCACCCATCAACTTGCTTGCATCTGCTACTGTCATCTTATTATAAGATTTAGTTGCATCACGGCTTTGCACACGGCTCCACTGAGCATCAGCTAGTGTTTTTTCAAATGCAAGTACGCTCTTAGCTGCTTCTGCCGCATCCTTAACGCCTGACTTTGCTAAAACATCAGTGATGTATTGCTCGTAAGAAGCGCGAATTTTAGTGAATTTTTCGTCATCTTTTAAGTAATAGTCACGATCTGGTAAACCAAGACCCGACTGAGATAAATACAATGCATACTCACTTGAGTTTTTAGCATCGTTATTTACAAACCAACCAAACGGTAAAGTACCGCCTTGTTTTTGAATTTTAGCCATTAAACCCACTAAATCAGCTTTAGATTTAACGCTATCAATTGTATCTAATGACGGTTGTAATGGCGTAATACCTAGCTCATTACGCGCATCTTTATTCATATAGCTTTTATAAAATGCACCAATTTTGTACTCATCACTGCCTTTTTTAGCGGCTTTGTTTGCGGCTGCACTTTCAAGGGCTATTTTCATCGCTTTTTGCGACTCATCATATAACTGCGAAAAAGAACCGTAGTTAGATTTATCACCTGGTATTTCAGTTTTAGCTAACCACTGACCATTTACATGGTAGTAAAAATCGTCTTGTGCGCGTACTGAACTATCCATATTAGCTAATTCAATACCAAGCTCTAGTGGTTTTTCAGCGGGTGCTGTTACTACTGGAGTGTCGGTTACTTTTGTTTCTTGTTGTTTTTCACCACAACCTACCAAGCCAAGCGCAAGTGCGATACTTGCAGCAGCCATTGTTACTTTATTCATAATTATTCCGTTTGTTAGTTAGAATTGAATCATACCAATCTGCTTATATATGGGGTCTATTTAACGTTAAGAAAATTACGCTAGAACCAGGCAAAAGTTTTTGTATCTAGTTGCTCTAAATAAAAAATTTTTAACGACGTTATAGTGCAATTTAATTCGTTAAATTGATCAAAGACTTATGCAGGTTGGTATCACATACCAACTCCATTAAATTCTTGAATATAGCAGGAGTAAAAATAGCACTGCCTACACGCTTTTACTTAATGGAATGGGTATCAAAGAGCTTTCGATCAATATAAAGCCCACGCAGTATCATAAACCTCATTAAGCCAACAATAAAATGGAATATGTAACAAAGTATTTTGAATGCGGTGAGCTGCCAAATTAGCCCCACCAATAACAAGATGGTGGGTAGTTAAGACTTACTTTTATTTTTTCCGTGAAGCGCTAAACGCTCTAGTTTTTCTTTTAAAGAAGGGGGTGCAGAAGATGCTATCGCGTTTAAGTAATCAGCTGTTTGCTCACTCATTTTACGTGAGTTGGTAACTGCAGGACTGCCCGACTTATTCGCTGTACTTAATCTCTGAGTTGCTTGAGGATTTGCAGTTATTTTTATTTGCCCGAGCTCTGCCATTCCGGCAGCTCTAAAATGTGAAAGCATATCCATTTTTAAATAATTAAGCCTAAGCGCGATAGGTGCAGACACCGCCTCTATCATTAGCGTGCCGTCTCGGTAATTACTGACTCGGCATTTGTCACCCAACTTAGGACCCAAAAAATCTTTTAATAGGGTTTGCTGTGTATCAAGTGCTTGGCTTTTGCCTGCATAAGCTGATAAACGATTATTTAACCCCGCCATAATATCGGTTAGCGGTTTTGGTGCATATCTATCTTTAGCCATTTTACACCTCGTAAAAGCTCACTTAGACCCAGAGATAATACTCCAGGTCTAAGTATACACTGCGTATTAATACTACGCGCCGGCTATTTGCATTTGCTCTATTAATACTGAGCCAGTTTGAATACCACCACGGCGTTCTATGTCACCACCAATAGCAGATATGCCTTTAAACATATCTTTTAAATTACCAGCAATGGTAATTTCGCTTACAGGATATTGAATTTCACCATTTTCAACCCAAAAACCAGCAGCACCACGAGAGTAATCACCCGTTACGGTATTTACGCCCTGCCCCATTAGCTCTGTAACTAATAAGCCGGTGCCCATCGTTTTTAATAGTGCAGTTAAATCGTTATGAGTTTGCTCAACAAGCCAGTTATGTATACCGCCAGCATGCCCTGTTGGGGTCATATTCATTTTACGCGCGGCATAACTTGCTAATAAATAAGTTTGTAGCTCGCCGCCTTGAATAATTTCCCTATCGAATGTTTTAACACCTTCGCTATCAAACGGTGACGACGCCAACCCTTTTAAAATATGTGGGCGCTCGGCAATATTCACACAATTACTAAATACTTGTGTGCCTAAGCTATCAAGTAAAAAACTTGATTTACGATAAAGCGCACCACCACCAATTGCCGACACTAAGTGACCAAACAATGAATTTGCAATATCGGCTCTAAAAATAACAGGCACTTTTATTGTGCCTAACTTTTGGCTATTTAATTTAGCCAATGTTTCAGCTGCTGCTTCAAGCCCAACTGCCGCTGCGTCATTTAAACCCGCTTGGTCGCGTGCAACAGTATAAGCAGAGTCGCGTTGCATCTGCTCACCATCTTGACCTATTACCATAGTGCTAATGCTATGACGAGTGCGTGGAAAGCCCGTTATCAAACCATGGCTGTTGCCATAAACACGTAATCCTTGGTGAGATGAAAAACTCGCACCATCAGAGTTAACAATACGCTCATCTGCATTTAGTGCAGCTTGCTCAGCAGCATGACAAAGCTCAATACCTTCTTCAGGGCTTACATCCCAAGGATGGTATAAATCTAAATCTTTAGGATTGAATTCAAGCAATTCTTTATCAGCAACGCCGTTAAATGGGTCATCCGATGTAAATTTGGCTATATCAATCGCTTTTTCGACTACCATGCGCAATGTTTTTGGATTTAAATCAGCGGTTGACGCCGAACCTTTATTATTACCAACGTATACACTAATGCCTAAGCCGCCGTCCTGGTTAAACTCAATGGTTTCTACTTCACCCATTCGTGTACTAACCGATAAACCAGACGTGCTAGACATGGCAGCTTCTGCAGCTGTAGCGCCTAATTTTTTAGCATGTTCGAGTACTTCTGCTACCGCATCTTTAACTTGCGATATTTGAGAATAAATTGGATCGTTTTGTTGGCTTTTCATAAATTAAGTCCTGAGCCTTAGAGGCATAATGCACGCATTTCTTATATTTAAATGCTAACACACTCAATGCATCACATCAGCTAATATTCCTAAGTATCATATTCATGTATAATGGCAAAAGTTATTTTTATTTAAGAGCACCCCATGGCAAAGAAAAAAGGCAAGCCTGCTGAAATTGAAGAAGAAATTGAATATGTATCAAGAACGGAACTTAAGCGTGAAGCGCAAGAGTTTCATCAGTTAGGTACTGAAATTGCCAAAATGGGTAAAAAACAGCGCGAACGCCTGCCATTAAATGACGATTTAAAAGCGGCAATGGTTGTTGCTGATAAAATAAGTAATAAAAGTGACGCGTACCGCCGTCACTTAAACTACATCGCTAAAACGTTGCGTACTGTAGAAAACATTGACGCTATTAGAGCGATTATCGATGTAATGCTTAATAAAAATAACCAAGCTGAAGTATTGGTCAAAAAAATTGAGCAATTACGTTCAGACCTAATTGAACAAGGTGATGACCTTATCAATGAGACTATTGAACAGTTTCCGTCTCTTGATCGTCAGCAAATGCGTCAATTGGTTCGTAATGCGGCGAAAGAAGCGAAAGCTGAAAAGCCGGGTAAAGGTTATAAAGAGTTATTTCAATATCTCAAAGATGCCCATACTGTTACGTATTAATTAGACCGCATTAATTGATATTTTATTAAAAAAGGTGCTTCGGCACCTTTTTTGTTATAGATCAAACCGCCTCACTGCGTACTTTTTTATAATCACCCCCTAAATAAATACTTAGGTGCGCGTGATGATTAAACTTCCACACTGGGATCAAACCCTAATAAACAAATATAATGTGTCTGGCCCACGCTATACCTCGTATCCCACCGCTCTATCGCTGCGTGATGGGTATCAACAACAAGACCTACTAAACGCTGTAGAATCATCAACGAGTCGTTCACTCTCTTTATATATTCATATTCCGTTTTGTAGTCAGCTTTGCTACTACTGTGGCTGTAATAAAATAATTACCCGCCATCAATCTAAGGCCGATACGTATCTCGACTTTTTAGCAAAAGAAATTACTGCCCAAGCTCATTTATTTAAAAACTACACGGTTGAGCAATTACATTTAGGTGGCGGTACTCCCACCTTTTTAACCGCAAAACAAATGACTCGTCTAATTAAGCTTTTAGAGCAGCACTTTGATTTTACAAGCACAACAGAGCGCGGCATTGAAATAGACCCACGCTCACTTGCCGATAATATGCTTGTTGATTTAAGAATGCTTGGCTTTAACCGTGTCTCATTTGGGATTCAAGACTTTAACGACGACGTGCAACTTGCTGTTAATCGCCCGCAAAATGCAGATACGGTCAAGCAATTAATTACACAAGCTCGCGAGCTGGGATTTCAATCTATTAATGCAGATATGATTTACGGGCTTCCTCTGCAAACGCCAGAGAGCTTTAAGCAAACTATAGAGCAACTTATTGAGTTAAGCCCTGACCGAGTATCGGTGTTTAACTACGCGCATTTACCAGAGCGCTTTGCCGCACAGCGTAAGATTAAAGATGCAGATTTACCCAGTTCACATAATAAACTCACTATGTTTAAAAACACGCTGGAGCAGATGACGCAAGCAGGCTATCAATTTATTGGTATGGACCACTTTGCAAAAACCGATAACGAACTAGCTATTGCGCAAAATGAAGGCAAGTTACATCGTAATTTTCAAGGTTATACAACACATGGAAATTGTGATTTATTAGGCTTAGGCGTGTCATCAATTTCACAAATTGGCACTGCCATTTTACAAAATCAAAAAGAATTAAAACATTATTACCACAGCATCGAAACACAAATCGGCTGTGCTCTTAATAAAGGTATGCACTTAACACATGATGATGTAATTCGTGCTGATGCAATTAAGCAGCTCATTTGCCAGTTTGAATTAGATATACAAGACTTTAGCGAAAAGCATGCGCTTATATTTAATGACTACTTTGAGGATGCATTAATTGCGCTTACGCCACTTATAAAAGATGAACTAGTCACTATAAATGATAATAAAATTAGCGTAACGCCACGCGGCAACTTATTCATTCGTATTATTTGCATGTGCTTTGACGCTCATTTACAAAAACAAATAAATGCGACGCGTTTTTCACGAGTGATTTAGCAGATCACTAATTTAATGCAATTAGTATGAAAATTTTTACGCATAAAAAAAGCAGACCAAGGTCTGCTTTTTTTGAGTACTCGATAAATTAAAGCTAGTTAAAAACCACTTTATCGCTGCCAGGAGCGGCTTTAAACTCGATGATAATTTTAGCGCAATCGGCTTTAACTTCATCTTTAAGTGTTTCTTCAGCTTGCCAGCGAGCTTTATCTAGCTTAAAAATTTCTTTTTTAGCATATTTTTTACGTGCATCGTGTGTCGGCATTTCTTTAACTACCTGGTACATTTTATAAATGCCAGGATATTGTGTCGTTAAATCACGCTCGCTCTCAAAGCCATATTGAGACATAAGTACCCAAATACGTAAACAGCCTTCAGAAAACTCACACTGCTCTTCATTCATTGCACGCGCAATTAAATGAATACTATCGGCTAGTTTGGCATTTCGCTTTAAACGCGACTTCTCAAGCTTTTGCTTTTGTTCAGCCTGCGTTTTAGCAATTAACTTTTTTTGCGCATTTAACTTATACAGCAACTGACCCGCATAAAATGCCAGACCAACTATTATAGCAGCGCCTAAAAGTAAGGCTAAAATTACCGCGGTACTCATTATTTATCCTTACTATTTGTCGTCTTCATCTAACCATTCGTTGGCTAAATCGTCAGATAAGTATTGATCGAAATCAGAATTGCCTTTGCTTTCAATATCATCTTCAAGGTCATCTTCAAATTCGTCTTCATCCTCGTCTTCAATACCAAGAATTTCACATAACGCCTGATGGCGAGCAATACGGCTATTAAAGTACTTAGCATCTTTACCAGTTAGCATTTCACCTTCTTCATGACGCTCTACTAGTTTAAGTAAACGCTCGTCATTCTCAAGTGCTTCTAGCTCTTGTTCAGGTGTAAATTCAGGCTCGATTACCTTTTTCAGCTCAATAGTTGGCTTTAAGTTGCGTTTCATTTCAACTTTAGGCTCAGGCGCAGTTGCAATTAATGGTACCGGCTTTTTACTGCCTACACGCTTATCTTTCGGCGCGTGACCAGCATTATGGCTTTCGCTATCTAGTAAATCTGGCGCGTTACGAGAACCTGGCTTAGCACCTTTGGTTTTTTTAACTCGCTGCTCTTTTAATGCGCGCATTTCTTTAAGCTTATCTTGGCTTAAACGAACAGGTCCGTTTGCTGGGCTTTTGCGTGACTTTTTAGTTCTACTCATATCTTGATCATCTCACTTAAGAGGTTTTGAGCGAAGCGCAAATTAATGGGCATCGCAGTGCTGGCCTAGCCAGAAGAATTCAGTTTGCGCTTAGAGGTTGGGTCTCTCATTTAAAAGCGCCTTAGCTAATTAATCGCCAATTTAAAACGGTGGGTATTGTAACAGGACAAATAAAAAGGCGGTAGAGAAAACATCTCTACCGCCTGCTAATCTGAGCGCCATTATCTGGACACTTCTCCCTTCGACTTTTTTTAGTCTTTATTATTTTTATTATTATCAGTCCGTATTGTTATTATTTTTACGTTCCTTGTTACATTCCATTTTGTTTTTATTATTAAACTTCCATGAGTTTTTTATTATTTTCGGTCATCCTGACACTTTTTTATTATTTCCTTTAGTAGCACTAATCTTATGCTATGTAGTCATGCCGCGTTACTTTCCTTGATAGTTATTTCCGTTTTGTTATTGTTGTTTTGCGACAGTGGTTAATTTACTCGTTAATGATTTTGTTACAACTGGCTTATATAACTTTTATTATATTTATTACATTGAGATATAAAAATAAACATAAATTACAATAAGTTAATCAATAATCAAAAATAAAAAGAAGACTTTTCTTACAACCAGACATGGTCAATGTCTTACATTAAAACGGACGATATCGTTAATTTTTGACACAAAAAAAGCAGCCTAGGCTGCTTTTTTTAACACATTGTAGTTTATTTATTATTAACTGCTAAATAAATACGACTTTAGTGTAAGCCACCTAAATACTGAGAAAGTACTTCGATGTCTTTATCTGTTAATTTTTTTGCAATATCGCCCATCATGCCATTTAAGTCATTATGACGAGTACCATCACGGAATTTTTCAAGTTGAGCCTTGATATATCCTGGATGCTGAAAAGAAATTTTTGGAAACTTAGCAAGTGACGAGCCATTACCACGTGGGCCATGACATGCTGCACATGATGGAATTCCACGTTCTGCATCGCCTGCTTTAAAAAGCATCTCGCCAACTTCAACAACATCTTTAGGTGTAGCACCTTCAGTCATGTTCATTGAAGAAAAATAAGCAGCTAGATCTTTCATGTCTTGCTCGCTAAGTGGCATAGCCATAGCGCTCATTACTGGATCCATACGCCCTTCTTTGCCGCCTGACGTCATACCTAATTTTAAATCCTGAAGTTGCTTGAGGATATAATCTGGATGTTGACCTGCAATTTTAGGGTAAATATTAACCGGCGCATTACCGTCTGGGCCGTGACAAGCCGCACACGTTGCTGATTTTTCTTTACCTGCGTTTACATCGCCATCAAATGCTGTTGCGTTGCTTGCTGACAACGCACCAAGCAATATTGTTAAAGATAGTGCTATTTTTTTCATGGTGAATTCTCTGTTTCCGACCCTGTATCATCTACAATCGTGATGTTGTAATACATATATTCTACACGATAATAAATTCTCTGGCACGTTTTCTACACATATTAAGCTTATAATTTACAGGGTTTTGACTTAGATTAAGCTTTAACATGTTTTAAATGTACCATAGGTGCTGTTTTTAGGTGGTTAAATACGCTTTTTAATACATCCTTTATAGTATAAAATACGCGCCCTGAGTGAATTTGGTTTACTCAACGTTATTTATTTAAGTTTTAGGAGAGCCTGTGCTCAAATCTCGTATCAAATATAATACTGCGTCTTTCGTAACAAGCGCTCCCGACATTACTAAATTACCTGCTGATACGGGAATTGAAGTTGCGTTTGCCGGTCGTTCCAACGCAGGTAAGTCGAGTGCATTAAATGCATTAACCGATCAGAAGCTAGCACGTACAAGTAAAACACCTGGACGTACTCAGCTAATCAATACATTCGATTTAGCTGATGTTGACGATATGCGCCTTATCGATTTACCAGGCTATGGTTTTGCTAAAGTACCAATCGAAATGAAAAAGAAATGGCAAAAATCGCTAGGCGAATACCTACAAAAGCGTCAAAGCTTAAAAGGTATTGTTATTTTAATGGATATTCGTCATCCATTAAAAGATTTAGACCGCGATTTAATTAATTGGGCTATTGGTAGTGAGATTCCAGTATTGGCACTATTAACTAAAGCCGATAAATTAAAGCAAGGCCCTCGTAAATCACAAGTACTGCAAGTTCGTCGTGAATTAAGCACGCTTGATGGGGATATTACAGTTCATGCATTTTCATCATTAAAAGGCACGGGTTTACCAGAAGTAGCTAAAAAACTAGATGAATGGTTTTTAGGTCCTGTTATTGCTGTACCACCTACCGATGAAACAATCACAGACGAAACAAACCCAGAGGCTTAAACGCTGGCGTTACGATAAATAAAACTGCTTTCCTGCAGATTTAATAAAATAGCCGAGCTTATCAGACTCGGCTTTTTCAGCCCACTGATAATATACGCTTCGCGCAACACGCGCACTACAGCCATAAGGTAGCTTTAGATAAGGCACTTTTGACCCTTTATAGTCTTTTATAACTAAAGGCTGCTGAGCGCTCACCAACCACTGCCTAGCTAAATTATCAATACAGCACAACACCTGCCCTTGCACTGTATTTTCAAAACGCCAATCAACAATAATAAACGGCGCATCATCAACCGTTATTGTTATTTTTTCGACAGGTGTTTTTAAATAAAATTGCTCACCTTCTTTACATAGAACAGAAGCAAACAGCTTCACCATGGCTGGGCGTGTTATTTCGCTGCCATCGTAAAACCATTTCCCCTCATGATTAATGACAATTGGCAGTTCACCACAATGATTAGGCTGCCAACTATCAAAAGGTTTGCTTGGCTCGCTTAATTGCTTGCTAAGCTCACTTAAAGAAATCACTGTTTTTTAAGTGTAATTGCAAATGTAACAGGCACTGCTGTTGCAATTGAAGGTAAGCCCGCTAGCTCTTGCAGCTTTTTAACGCCTTCGGTTACACCAAAATCATCACTATTAATAATAATAGGTGTTAATGATGATACCGTTAAATCACCACTTTGCGTGCTGTTAACGAGTACATCAATTGCCAATGGCTTTTTATTACCGTGAAAATCAAGCTCAGCTTTAATACCCTTCAATACATATTGACCAGGCTTTTTAATATTGCTCAGTTCTTTAGTTAAATTTGCAGTTAAAACAGCATTGGGGAATTTAGCGGCTTCGAATAAAAATGTCGTTAAACGCTCATTACGAATAGGAATTAGAGTTTCGGCTGATGTTAAATCAACATTAACGCTAAACTCGCCTTTATCAGAAAGCATACCTTCAAGGTTGGTAAAATGGTGAGCTTCAGCAATCGAATCTTTTTTAATTGAAACAAAGCTTAATTGGCTTTTATCATTCACTAGCTGCCAATTGGCCTGAGCAACATTAGAAATAACTAAACTTGATAAAGAAAAACCTGCAATAGCTAATGCTTTAAACATAACGCACTCCTTAGTAATAAAATGAAAAGAATAAAAATAATATCACTTCGATGGTATCACCTGCGATGTACCCAAACCACCTCGAAATGACGAATGAATAATACAATTGGTATAGCGCAATAAAGAATTAATTAGATAGGATTTTCAGGCGTAAAACAAAAAACGGCCCACCAAACAAGTTGGTAGGCCGGTATAGCAAACTGGGGAGAAGCTATCAATTTGTTGCACCCTTTCAGATGCATCATCAACAGGATGTCCTACAGGATAGGACAGGCGGGACTTTAACAAAAGCACGCATTAAAATACAATCATATTCCTGTAAAACAGCTCGAATTGACGAACATATAACTATTTAATACAAATAGTTGCTTAAATTAACCTTATTTTAACTAAAGCTTGCATATACCTGATTGAATCACTGTTATTCGCCATTTTTATTAAACATAAAAAAAGCGCCAAAAGGCGCTTTAATTAAAATGCTCAAATTACATTAATGGGCTTGTTCCCAGTTGTCACCTTCATCAGCTTCAACTATAAGTGGTACATCTAGCGCAGCAGCTTGCGACATCAGTTCACAGATGTGTTTTGTGTATTGTGGTGCGCAGTCTGTTTTGATTTCAAATACTAATTCATCGTGCACTTGCATAAGCAGCTTAATTGTATTTGGCGCTTGTTCGTGTACCCAGCGGTTAACGCTCAGCATTGCCTTTTTAATAATATCGGCGGCAGTACCTTGCATTGGTGCGTTTATAGCAGCACGTTCGGCTCCTTTTCTGCGCGCCCCATTACGTGCGTTTATTTCTGGTAAATGTAGGCGACGACCAAATATTGTTTCAACGTAGCCATTTTCAGCTGCTTTTTCGCGTGTTGTTTCCATGTACTCTAATACACCTGGAAAACGCTCAAAGTATTTATCTATGTAATGCTGCGCTTCGTGGCGTGGCACATCTAGCTGACGTGCTAAACCAAATGCCGACATACCGTAAATTAAGCCAAAGTTTACTGCTTTCGCCTTACGGCGCATATCGGTAGTTACATCATCAAGCTCTACACCAAATACTTCAGCGGCAGTTGCACTATGTACATCTAAGCCGTTAGCAAATGCATTTAATAGACCTTTGTCTTGTGAAAGATGCGCCATAATACGCAGCTCAATTTGACTGTAATCGGCAGCAACAATTTTATAACCATCTGCGGCTATAAACGCTTCACGAATACGACGTCCTTCTTCTGAACGAATAGGAATATTTTGTAAATTAGGATCAGTTGAACTCAAGCGCCCCGTAGCCGTAATTGCCTGATGATAAGACGTATGTACACGCTGGGTTTTCTCATTCACCATTAATGGTAATTTATCGGTATACGTTGATTTAAGCTTTGATAAACCACGATGCTCTATAATTACTTTAGGTAGCGGATAATCATGAGCAAGTTCTTGCAGTACTTCTTCTGCGGTAGAAGGTGCACCTTTAGGCGTTTTTTTAATAATAGGCAGCCCAAGCTTTTCAAACAACAGTACTTGTAGCTGTTTTGGAGAACTTAAGTTAAATGGTTCGCCTGCTATTTCAAACGCTTCTTTTTCAAGCTCAATTAAACGCTCGCCTAAACGTTGGCTGTGCGCTGCAAGCATATTGCTATCTATCGCAACACCGGTGCGTTCAATATCAGAAATCACACTAATAAGTGGCATTTCTATATCTTCAAATACCGATTTTAGCTTTTCATCAGCTGCTATTTTTGGCCAAAGCACTTCGTGTAAACGCAAAGTAATATCGGCATCTTCAGCGGCGTAAGGCGCTGCTTTTTCAAGTTCAATTTGGTTAAAGGTAAGTTGCTTTTTACCTTTGCCAGCAATATCTTCAAAGCTAATATTTTTATGACCTAGGTATTTAAGTGCTAGCGAGTCCATATCGTGACGCGTGCCTACACTATTAAATACATACGACTCAAGCATAGTGTCAAACTTAATACCATTTAGCGCAAAACCTGCATTCGCTAATACGCTTTTGTCATATTTAAGATTTTGCCCTACTTTAGCTTTGTTTTCATCTGCCAAAATGGGACCTAGCTTTTGCATTACAAATTCAAGGCTTAATTGCTCAGGCGCACCTGGGTAGTCATGCGCTACCGGTAAATACACAGCTTCACCCGCTTTTACGGCAAAGCTCATACCCACCAATTGCGCTTTCATGTAATCAAGGCTGGTTGTTTCAGTATCAAATGCAAATAACTCAGCACTATTTAATTGCTCTATTAGCGTATCAAATTGCACTTGCGTTAAAATAGTTTCGTAATGAGCATCTTCTACTTTTGGTAATTCAGTAGCTTCGGTAGGTACAGCTAAATGTGTTTCAGCATCTTTAGGATTATCAAGTAACTCTGCTAACCAACGACGGAATTCGCACTCACCATATAATGCAATTAATTCGTCTTTGTTAGGTTCTTGAAGTTTGAATGTATCAAGGTCAGATTCTACTTCAACATCGCACTTAATTGTCGCAAGTTCGTAGCTTAAAGGCAGATGGTCAAGGGCAATTGCTAACTTTTCACCTATTTTACCTTTAATCTCACTGGCGTGATCCATTACACCTTGTAAAGAGCCATATTTTTCTAACCACTTAACGGCTGTTTTAGGACCACAACCTTCAACACCCGGAATATTATCGACCTTATCGCCCATTAATGCTAAGTAATCAATAATAAGTTCAGGGCCTACACCAAACTTTTCAACCACGGTAACGGGATCTGAAATACTGTCGGTCATCGTGTTTATTAGCGTAACGTGTTCATTAACAAGCTGTGCCATGTCTTTATCGCCAGTAGAGACGAGTACATGTCGTTTTTGCTCTGACGCTATACGTGCAAATGTACCAATAACATCATCAGCTTCAACGCCTTCAATACTAATTAGCGGAAAGCCCATCGCTTTAATAATACTGTGTATTGGTGCTATTTGAGTGCGTAAGTCATCCGGCATAGGCGGACGATTTGCCTTATACTCGCTATACATATCGTTACGGAACGTTTTACCTTTAGCATCAAATATAACCACCATATGTGAGGGATCGTATTGTCTGATCAAGCTTTTAAGCATGTTGATCACGCCATAAATAGCGCCCGTAGCTTCACCTTTAGAATTAGTTAAATGCGGCGGAGAATGATAAGCACGAAATAAATATGACGAGCCATCAACTAAAATAAGTGGGTTTTCGGGGATCTGAGCCATGGTGAATTTGGATCCTAAATGCAAAAAATTAAGGTAATTATAAGCATGCCATAAGGTAGTAAATAAAACGACAGTGAATTACTGCTTATCGTGTTATTAAAACTATAGCAAGCTGTGGATAAGTGTGTAGATAACAGCCACGAGCTATTCTTCCAAAGCATTATAAAATGCCTAGAAAATACTTTAACTGTATGTTTTAATTTAAAAAAGATAATACGAGGTTCTTTTTTTATTATTTTAAACCAATGTGGAAAAAGGTTTTCTAACGACTGCTTGTGTTGTTATTCACTTTGATTATTCGCGTCCATTTAAATAACCGGAGGAGTATTCTAGCACAATGGATCGAAGATCATAGCGATCCTTTATAATTTTTTTAAAGGCAAAGTGATCGCAAATGGCATAAACCGCAATACAACTTGCATAGAGAATGATTTTTGTACTAAAAATTTATTTTCGCGAGAAATTTTGAGCATGTTAGACTTCATCCGATCGACTTATAAAAAAGACTTTAGGGGCACAAAAGCATGAAAAACGTAGCGGTAATATTAGCAGGGTCTGGTGTGTACGATGGTAGTGAAATTAATGAAGCAATTTTAACTTTATTACATATAGCCAAAAATGGCGCAACGTATCAGTGTTTTGCACCGGATATTGAACAACTTCATACCATTAACCATTTAACGGGCGAAGTAATGCCTGATAAGCGTAATGTATTAACAGAAGCGGCTCGTATTGCACGGGGTGACATTAAATCGCTGCTTGAACTAGACGCAACTCAGTTTGACGCATTAATTGTACCTGGCGGTTTTGGCGCTGCAAAAAACTTATGTGACTTTGCAATTAAAGGCGCAAAAGCAAATATTAATGAAGACGTACTTAATGCTTGTAAATCATTTGCAAAAGAAAATAAGCCTGCTGGTTATATGTGTATTGCACCCGCTTTGATCCCATTTATTTACGATAACGCTGTACTTACGATTGGTAACGATGCAGAGACAGCACAAGCGCTAAGCACATTAGGCGCTAAACATATAAATTGTGCAGTAGATGATGTTGTTATTGATCAGCCAAATAAGCTAGTTACAACCCCAGCTTATATGCTTGCGCAATCAATTATTGAAGCCGATGCAGGGATCGAAAAACTAGTTAGTAGCGTATTATCAATAAATTGATCTTAGGATCTAAAAAGTTAATTGTATGACTGTTTGCAATTATTAAATTGCTTAACAAAAAACAGTAAATAATTAAATTTTATTGCGTTAACGCAAAAAGTAGTCAGTTTTATTAATAAAAACGCCTCTTAGCATTTTATAAATTGGCTCAGAGAGTTATAATCGGTTTAATTTCCGTCATCTTTAATCGTGATTGATCACGTTCAAATCGAAGTGAGCAAGGCAAAATGAAAAAATTAACAGCTGCAGCATTATTAATGCTAGCAACCACTGCATACGCACAGCCATATGATAACTCTATGACTGAAGATGCAATTAAAGCACGTCTCGCGCCGGTTGGTGCTGTATACCTTGAAGGCGATAAAGCTGCTGTAGCAGCGGCGCCTACAGGCCCTCGTTCTGGTGAGCAAGTGTATCAAGGTGCATGTTTTGCATGTCACGGTACTGGTGCACTAGGCGCGCCTAAATCGCCTGACGATTGGGCTCCACGTATAGCTAAAGGTAAAGACACTTTACTTGAGCATGCACTAAATGGCTTTAATGCGATGCCTCCAAAAGGCACCTGTATGGATTGTTCTGATGATGAGATAAGCGCTGCCATCGACTTCATGACATCTAAGTAAATACAGCTGAAATACACAAAAAAGGTTTACTTCGGTAAGCCTTTTTTAATACCTAAAATAGTGTTTCTAGCCAGTATGATAGTACGAATATCAACTTGACGATAAGCGCTAAAAGTGAAAGTATAAGGCTAATAACTATACAATAAAAATAGCCGGTTAGATCATTGGAAGATAAACTCTCAGTATCGAGTAAATTGGCGTATCAAAATAAACGTCTAAAAACATTACTCAATAAATACAAACAATCACATCACTTACAAAATGCGCTGATACAATTATCAGAGCAAGCAAGTACTGTTGCCGAGCTAACCCTACTTTATCCCGCTATCCACGACATTTTACAAAAATATGTGCCGAGTAAAAGTTTTTATGTGGTGCTATTAAATCAATACAGTCAATCGTTAGAACTTTCTTACTTTTCAGATGAAAAAGATGGTATTGCCGTCGCCCTTAACCAATCAAATAGCTTTGATGAAGGCGCCACTGGTTATGTATTTAAACAGGGTAAAACCACATGTTTTACCAAGCAGCAAATGCAAAATGCCGCAGCAGAAGGCTTATTTAAAGCATTAGGCACTCCAGCAGAGCATTGGGTAGGTGTTCCGGTTTACCAAGAACATAATATTATCGGTGTTTTAGCAGCGCAAAGTTACGATACAAAACAAGGCTATAGCTCACAACAAATACAATTACTTGAGTTTATGTCGCTTTATTTAGCAACTGCAATAGAGCGTGTAAAAAAACGAGAGCTCCTTGAGTCAGAAGTTAAAATTCGTACCCGTGCACTCACTCAAAGTAACGACGCGTTAAACCTTGAAATAGAACAACGCAAACGCGCACTTCAACGCCAACAAATTCTGTTTAAAATATCTGAAATAGCAACGCAAGCTAAAAACCTTGATGATGCTTACTTTAAGATACATGAAATAATAAAAACAATTACCTACGCAGAGAACTTATATATTGCACTTTACGATAAAGAGTCTGGCTGGATAAGCTTCCCTTATTGTGTAGATGAATTTAAAGAAAACACACAACCAAGACGCTTTGCTAAAGGTTATAGTGAACTGGTAATAAGCACTGAAGAAACGCAACTTATACACCCGTGTAGAGCAAAAGAATTAATAGAAAGCGGTGTAGTACAAAGAGCTAAGCCTGTACAAAAAGAGCAAATGGCCACTAGTTGGTTAGGCGCTCCACTTAAAACAGCTCAAGGTGTTATCGGCCTTATTGTTTGCCAAGCTTACGATAACAAACATATTTTCAGCCGGGATGATTGCGAGTTAATTACCTTTGTATCTCATCAAATTGCAGCGGTTTTACAAACAAAGCTCACCAATCAAGCGATTGCAAAAAGCCATCAAGAACTCGAATTTAGAGTAAACGAAAAAACCAAAGAACTGCGTCAAACAAATCTGCACTTACAAATGCAAATAGATGAGCGTAAAAAAATAGAGCAGCAGCTTTATCACGACGCACATCACGACTCTCTTACTAGCTTACCTAATCGCAGCCTCTTTTTAACTCAGCTTGAAAAAACACTACAACATTATCAGCGCTTTCCTGAACATAATTTTGCTGTTTTATTTATTGATTTAGATAAGTTTAAAGACATTAACGACCAACTTGGTCACCATGCTGGCGATCAGTTTTTAATTAACGTTAGTGAGTTATTTGCCCAGTGTATACGCGAACATGATTTACTAGCACGCTTAGGTGGCGATGAGTTTGTTATTTTATTAACGCACTTAACTGAGCCTCAACAAGCAGAAGATGTTGCTAATCGTATTATCGATTTAATGAAAAAGCCTTTTTTCCTTAAAGGCGAATCACTTCAAAGTGGTGCTAGTATAGGAATAACCTACTCAAAGAAAAGCTATACGCATACGGATGAAATTATTCGTGATGCCGATGCTGCAATGTATCACGCTAAAAACTCCGGAAAAAACCGCTACGAGCTATTTCATCCGCTATTAACGCAATCAATACCTGCGCAGGCACTAAAAGCACAACATCACCTTGATATATTACCTATGAGTTTTAGAAGCTCAGAAATAATTACGCTTGATGAGCAACATCAGTCTGAGTCTTTATTTGAAGCATTTGGTGAACACCCAATACTTGGCTTTACTAGCTTTGATATTTTGAAAAAGTTTGCATCAGATAAAGAACAGCACCTCGAGATAGAGTTACAGTTATTACAACGCGCTTATGCACAAGCAATTACCGCAAATGTAACTATGGCGCTGGTTCCTTGCTCTGGTTTACTACTCGAGGAGCACGAATTTGTTTTATTTACAGATACGCTAAATAAACAACAAGGACATAGCCAGCTCTGTTTGCTATTTGATGAGCAAGAAATTCGTCACGCAAGCGCAACACAAATAGAAAACCTCAAAAAGCTATCACAACTTGGTTATTCAATTGGTTTAAACAATTTCGCTAAAGATCGATGCGAACTTAATTTACTAACCGATATTAATTTTGACTATCTGCTACTTAGCTCGACCTTTAGTAAACGTGTTTTACAACAAGAAAGTTACGATTTTCAGCTACAGGGCGTGCTTGCAATTACAAAGCTCAAAGCAATGAAAGTCATTGCTAAAGGCCCATCAATACTTAATTTTAGAGCTTTACTAGACAAGCACGGTTTGGCATTTTTTGTGGGAAAACAACACGCTCTAGTGTGTTCTGAGTTACCTGAAATACAAGCAACCCAGTCTTTATAAAATTAGCCTGAGGTATTACTCAGGCTTTTTAAACATTGCACGAAGGTTAGCGACTCTTGCTTGGCCTTTTTCCATTCGCTCTGCTTGCGTATTTGGCGCCTTTTTATTTTCAAACGCGAGATCGTCCTGCGGTAACTCTTGTACAAATCGGCTTAACTCAGTTTGTGAGGTTTCACCAAATTGACGACGTATTTTTGCATAAGTAAGTGTTAACTCCTGCTGTGCACGAGTAATACCAACATAAGCTAAGCGGCGTTCTTCATCTACGTTATCTTCATCAATACTTACCTGATGCGGAAGTAAACCCTCTTCCATACCCACCATAAATACGTACGGGTACTCTAAGCCCTTTGATGCATGTAGTGTTGATAAGTGCACTGCATCGGTTTCATCTTCTTCTTCGTTACGCTCAAGCATATCGCGAAGGGTTAGCTTGCTAACAACCTCGGCTAATGTCATTGGTTCGTTGTCGGCATCACCGGTCAACATATCTGTTATCCAACGATACAGCTCTGATACGTTTTTCATACGCATTTCAGCCGCTTTTGCACTCGGTGAGGACTCGTACAAATATGCCTCGTAATTAATATTACGCACTAAGTCTTTAACAGCTTCGAGCGTATCACCGCGTACTGCGTTATCAGATAGCTCAACAACCCAGCGTGCAAATCCAGCAAGCGCATTAAAACCACGCCCTTTTAGTCTGTAGCCTAAATCGTTATCAAAACAGGTAGCAAATAAGCTCGCGTGTTTTTCGTTAGCAAGCGTACCAAGCTTTTCAAGTGTAACCGTGCCTATTTCGCGTCGCGGTGTATTTACGATACGTAAAAATGCATTGTCATCATCTTGATTAACTAGCAAACGTAAATACGCCATAATATCTTTAATTTCTGAGCGAGCGAAAAACGACATACCGCCACTAATTTTATAAGGGATACGGTTACTCATTAAAGATTTTTCAAAGCCACGTGCTTGATGATTACCACGATATAAAATCGCGTAATCTTTATAGCTGGTACGCTTCATAAACTTATGTGAAATTATTTCAGCAACCACACGCTCAGATTCATGCTCTTCATCGCGGCACCCTATTACTTTAATCGGCTCACCATAACCTAGTTCACTAAATAACTTTTTCTCTATCTCATGTGGGTTATTCGCAATTAAAATGTTAGCCGCTTTTAGTATTCGCCCTGCACTTCGATAGTTTTGCTCAAGTTTTATAAGTCTAAGCCCTGGGTAGTCTTTACCTAATAACACTAAGTTTTGCGGGCGAGCACCACGCCATGAGTAAATTGATTGATCGTCATCACCTACAACAGTAAAACGGGCACGCTCGCCTACTAGCAATTTAACAAGTTGATATTGGCTTGTATTGGTATCTTGATACTCATCCACCAGCAAGTATTTAAAGCGTTGCTGCCAGCGCTCACGAGATGTGGCGTTATTAGTAAGTAACAAAGTAGGGATCATAATTAAATCATCAAAATCCAGTGCGTTATAAGCACGTAGCTGATTTTGGTAGCGAGCATACAGCTGTGCAAACAATGCCTTTTGCGCATCACGCGCTTCGCGTATTGCTTGCTCTGGCAGTACTAATTCGTTTTTCCAACTACCAATTTCCATTTTAAGTAGTTTGAGTAAGTCCTTGTCTTTTTTTAGCTCATCTTCGGTGAGTTCACTAAGAAGCTGATTGGTATCTTGATCATCAAATAACGAAAAGCCGGGTTTAAACCCTAATGTGCTTAACTCTTTTTTTATTATTTCTAAACCGAGTGTATGAAACGTCGATACCCACAAACCTTTGGCGTCTTGTTTACCAAGTGTTTGCAGTACTCGTTCACGCATTTCTTTGGCTGCTTTATTGGTAAAAGTAACAGCGGCTATATTTCGCGCTTTGTACTCACATTTTTTCACTAAATAAGCGATTTTATTCGTAATAACACGGGTTTTACCAGAGCCTGCGCCTGCGAGTACTAAGCATGGACCACTAATATATTTTACGGCTTCATCTTGTTTAGGATTGAGTTTCATAACGACCAAAGAAATTTAAAAGACGCGCAATTTTAACGTAACCATTACTGCGAGCATAGCAATTGCCTTAATTAATTAAGGTAAAGATGATCATGTGTTAAATACCGTGGGTATAAGGTAATATTAGTTATTATTATTTTAGGCCGCATCGAAGGGACAAATATGATCAACCCAGCAAAACTTGAAGAAATTGCTAAGCAAATTACTAGCAATATGCCACAAGGTGTAAAAAACCTAGCAGAGACACTCGAAGGTAAAACAAAGCAAGTTTTACAAAACAAGCTTGCTGAGATGGATTTTGTGAGCCGTGAAGAATTTGATGTGCAAAGCCAAGTACTTATTCGTACTCGCGAAAAGTTAACTGAGCTTGAAGCTAAAGTTGCATTACTTGAGCAACAACTTAGCACTAAAACTGACGCTGAATAATTATACCAATTGCATTAAATTAGTGATCTATTATAGCGATAAGAAAATAGCTCAATAACAAGGCTAAAATTATGATACATAGTTGTTCTATATAAATAATTTTTAACGTAGTTAGTGAGTTATTTAATACGCTAGAATGATCATTTTTTTAATAAAATTGGTATTAATTTAATGTACAAAAAAGGCAGCTTAGGCTGCCTTTTGCGTTTTACTAAGTTTATTCAAATAGCTCATCTAGCACATAATAAAATAACTTAGCCTGTTGCTCTAAACTCACACTCAGCATTTTTTGCGCAACTTGCTCGCCAGTTATTGGTTTGTAACGCTTTAAAAACGGCAGTCGTGTAATAACAGGAAAAATAATACTGCCTATCTTTTCTGCCACTCTAAATTGCTCACGATCACCTAATAATAAAGACGGTTGTAAAATACTTATTTTACCAAAAGGGAGTGCTTTAATATGTTGCTCAAGCTCACCCTTCATTTTCAAATAAGCACTATTACTGTGCGTGTTCGCCCCGCTTGATGACACTAAGCAGTAATGCGTAACACCATTACATGCCGCTAACTGCGCCGCTATAAACTGATAATCAAAATCTACTTTACGCTGAGCTTGTGTAGAGCCCGCCCGTTTACGGGTTGTGCCCAAACACGAAAACAATACGTCACCTTTAAAAAGCTCAACGTATTGAGTTAATTTTTCAAAATCAATAACGTGATTAACTAGCTTTGCGTGTGTAATAGGCAAAGCCCGACGACTTAACGTAACCACTTTGGTATAACGATCGCTCTTAAGTAGCTTATGTAGCAACTCATTACCGACCAAACCTGTAGCACCTATTAATATCGCCGTTTTAGTCATAAATTTATTTATTTTCGCCCACTTTATTAAGTACGTGCTGCACTGCTTTTTTGTAGCTTTGCGTTTCTTCACTCGCGCACGTTACTACAGATTCTAAATCATGAAGATGGCCGTTTTCTAAACCATAAACCCAACCATGAACGCTTAGCTCTTGGCCGCGCTCCCACGCATCTTGCACAATGTTAGTACGGCATACATTACGCACTTGCTCAATTACATTTAGCTCAATAAGGCGGCTTAAACGTTCGCTTTCTGGCATTGCATCAAGTTGTTCAAGATGCTTTTCTTTTACATCCCCTACATGGCGTAGCCAATTATCAATAAAGCCAAATTTTGCATTGTTTAAAACGGCTTGTACGCCACCACAGCCATAGTGACCTACTACCATGATATGTTTTACTTTTAAAACCTCTACAGCGTACTGCATAACCGACAAACAGTTATGGTCAGTGTGTACAACTACGTTTGCAACGTTACGATGCACAAATAATTCGCCTGGTAATAAATCAACTATTTGATTAGCAGGTACACGAGAGTCTGAACAACCAATCCATAAATACTCTGGATTTTGTTGCATAGATAAAATTTTAAAAAACTCAGGATCAGCTTCGCTTGTACGTGCAGCCCAACGTTTATTGTTATCGAATAAATTTTTTAACTTTCTCATTGCATCTCTTATTAAGTCGAGGACGGAAATTTAATGGATATTAGCAAGAATCAAAATATTACGAGGCGTTAACTGCTTTTCACAAAACGTTTTAACGCTTACTTGATAGCCTTGCTGTTGCAAATATAAAGCACGATCGAGCACAAGCCAAACTTCAATTGCTCTTCTGAACACATGTCGAACCAGTTCAACTCGGTCAGTTATTTTTTTTCGAGCAACACCAATATCTAAATATTTATTATAATCAGTATCTTGAGGTAGGTTTATTGCCTTTTTATCTGCAGCCCATGCACAAAATGATTTAAACGAATCTGAGAATATAGCTTTGTTAACCGAAGGGACGCTTACATAATATTGCTCGCCAGTAATCGATTTTCTAAGTGCGTCAAAACCAAGTCGCCATTCTAGTTCTGTTTTACGTACTTTTTCCAGACGAGAAGGCGCTGTAACGGTTTCTTGTAATGCGAGCTTTAAATCGCGATGCGTTAAGTTAAGCTCGCTTTTATTTGCAACCTCACTCATTACACGGTACTCATTAGCCGTAAATAAATGATAGCAACAAGGTGAAAAGCTAATTTGCTGTACTTTCGCTAAACTTGCTTGGCGCATAAATGCTTGGTGCAAACCACCACATGCGTGTAGCGCTACGGCATGCATATCAGCATTAAAAAATTGAGTGATATCCTCTTTTAATACATCTGCTTGGCTAAAGTGCATTGCCAAGCCTTGTTGCTGTGCACTTTTTTGTCCTTGCTCGCATAAGCTTTGTTGCAGTTCAATACTATGCACATCACTTGCGCCATTAAAAGCAAGCATTCGCCCTAAGTGTCCTTTACCCGCACACCACTCTAAAACTGGTTGCTTAGTATTAGGTAGTGCAGATACAAAATCTTGTAACTGATCAAACTTACGACCTTTAATGCCGTTACTTATCCAAAACGGATAATCAGATCGAGAGTGTGCAGAGCTAGGTAACTCACATAACTTAGCAAGTTCATCAAGTTGGTTTATGTGTTGGCTAAAAAATTGGTATAGCTGATTTTGATCGTTATCAAGAACGGTTACCTGATCATCAGTTAGTTCGTTAAGTATGCCTTGCAGCTCTGGCCAAGGAATAGTGTCAAAATCAAATGCGGTGCACTGCCAATACTGACGATGGCGCATTAAAAGTGAATCAAGTGCAAAAAATTGCTCGGCTAAAGTCATAACAGCTTAAAAAATAAAAAGACAATTAATTATATCAGCTCAGTGAGCTCTCATTAAGCAGTTATTTTTGGCTAAAAATCAGCCGTAAATACAAAGGTATTGAAATAATACTCACCAGAATCGCTGCTATGAGCATCCATGATAATTGCATCTTTTCAGGCTCTTGGTATTTATAAATAAAGTGAGATTTCACTTCGTCAAATTCGTTTTGCTGTATGCCATATAAGTCAGCAATTAAACGCCACTTTGCTATCGACATATGCCCTAAACTGGTAGTGGGTGGGGTTATATAACTTTTTAGTACTTCAGCCTCAAAGGCGAGCTGATGAAAGCTCTTACTCGGTGCATAGTTTTGCTGGGTGACTGCAATGGCTTCATCCATATTCATCATTGCATAGCGCCAACCTTTTAGGCTCGCTTGGTAGAATTTTTCGACCGTTTGTGGATTTTGCTTAAGCATGTTTTCGCTGGTAAATAAAATGTCGCTATATACATCCATACCATAACGCTGTGGGCAAACAAGCCGATGAGCTACGCCTTGTTGAGTCATATAATAAGGCTCTGTAGTAACATAAACTTGCATAGCATCTAGCTTGTTTTCAATCCAAGCCTGGTTAAAATTTTCGCCATTGTAAACTTTGAGTTTATCTACATCAACGCCACTGCGTTTAAGCATAATAAGTAGCTCGGTGCCATCATTTTTGCTCACCGCAGTGATACGTTTATTAACAAAGTCACGTGGATGAAAAATATCAGACGTGTCTTTAACCATCCAACAGTAAGGTGAAAATTGTAATAAGGCAGCCATAGCAACAAGAGGTTGGCCATTAATACGTTGCTGTAAAATACCAGAATGCCCTACACCAAATTGTGCTTCACCACTGGCCACAGGACCAAAGGTATCAGGTTTCATTGGATTAGCTTGTTTAATAGTTACATCAAGGCCCGCTTCATTATAAAAGCCTTTTTGCTTAGCCATATAGTAGCCAGCAAACTGAAACTGATGTGTCCATTTTAGCTGTAATGTGACTGATTCTTGCGCCGCGATATGGCTGCAAAAAAAGCACAATCCAATGATTAATCCTTTAAATAGCAAATAGGTGTCCTCAAAAAGTATGACGATTACCTGTAACTATATGTAAAACGTGTAATAAAGCAAGCACCCTAGTTAGGTGCCTGCCTTTAAAGATAGGTTATACTGAGGCGAGTTTTTCGGCTTTTTCTGCTTGCGGTTTTGATGTTAAAAATTGGGTAAAACACGGATTTTGTGTTTCATCTTGTACACTGTAACCTAAGCGATTCAAATGCTCGTTAAACATCCCATACTGACTCGGCTCAATAGCAAAACCTGCCAGTACATTCCCCATCGAACCACCGTGATTACGATAATGAAATAAGGTAATGTTCCAATTGCTGCCTAAAGTATCTAAAAAGCGTGCAAGCGCACCCGGATACTCAGGAAATTCAAAACGCAATAAACGTTCATGTAATTGCTCTGGTGCTTTTCCGCCAACCATATAACGCACATGTAATTTAGCGAGTTCGTTATCCGACAGATCGCAAAATTGATAATCGTTATTTGTTAAGTCTTGCTTTAACTCATTAAGCTCTTGCTCGCCTTGGCGCAGGGCAATACCCACAAATATTTGTGCTTCACCAGGTCCTGCATAACGGTAGTTAAATTCAGTAATAGCACGGCCACCTAAAGAAGCACAAAACTGTTTAAAACTGCCTTTTTCTTCTTTAATAGTAACCGCTAATAGCGCTTCGTTTTTTTCACCCAGCGCAGTGCGCTCTGCTACATAACGCAGGCGATCAAAGTTTAAATTAGCACCCGAAAGCACAGCCGCTAAGTGCAACCCTTTTAACCCCGACTGCTGACTCCACTTTTTAAGCCCAGCCGTTGCAAGTGCACCTGATGGCTCTGCTATTGCACGCGTAGATACAAAAATATCCTGCATGGCTGCACATATTTCATCGCTGGTAACGGTTACAACTTCATCGCAAAACTTTTGTGCTAAACGAAATGTTTCAGTGCCAATAATTTTAACCGCTACGCCATCGGCAAAACTACCAACGCGATCAAGCTCTACTGGCTTACCTGCTTCAAGTGCTGCTTGTAAACACGCACTTTCGTCGGCTTCTACGCCAATTACTTTTATATCTGGACGCAGCGATTTAATATAAACCGCCATACCAGCAAGTAAACCGCCGCCGCCAACAGGAATAAACACAGCATCAAGCTCGTTTAATTGCTGCATTAACTCGCGTGCTACAGTGCCTTGACCAACAATGACATCCGGATCGTCAAATGGCGGGACAAATATACCGTTACGCTGCTCTGTAAGCTCAAGCGCATATGCTTTTGCTGCATCAAAATGATGGCCATGTAATACAACTTCACCGCCAAGTGCGCGCACTGCGCTGACTTTTATTTCAGGCGTTGTTACTGGCATTACAATAGTTGCTTGATGCCCAAGGTGAGATGCACTCAATGCAACCCCTTGAGCATGATTACCCGCAGAAGCAGTAATAACCACTGAGCCTTTAGGTAATTTATTTAATTTGTTATACGCACCGCGTAACTTAAATGAGTACACGGGCTGTTGGTCTTCACGCTTTAACCAAACATGATTACCTAGCTTTTTACTGAGTTCAGCCATTTCGCTGACCTCAGTAACTTTAGCCAAAGGCTCCATGTTTGCTTGAATAATAGCGCGAAAATAATCGAGCTCTTGAGAGACCATAATTAACTAAGCGCCTCCAATTTAGCTAAATCGCGCACTGCGCCTTTGTCGGCACTTGTTGCAAGTAATGCATATGCTTTTAAAGCTGACGATACATAGCGCTCACGATCAACTGGTTTGTATGCTAGTTTTCCGCGCGCTAATTGCTTTTGTTTACGTGCCTCAAGTTCCTCATCGCTCAGTGCTAAAGTGATTTCACGTGTTGCAATATCAATAATGATTTTGTCGCCATTTTCAACATAAGCAATTGCACCACCACTTGCCGCCTCTGGCGACACATGACCAATTGACAAACCCGAAGTACCACCCGAAAAGCGACCATCTGTAATAAGGGCACACTTTTCAGCTAAGCCTTTTGATTTTAAGTAACTCGTTGGATATAGCATTTCTTGCATACCAGGACCGCCTTTTGGTCCTTCATAACGAATAACAACGACGTCGCCGGCTTTTACTTCGTCGTTTAAAATACCTTCAACTGAATCATCCTGTGATTCGTATACAATGGCGGTGCCTTCAAAATGAAGCATTTCATCAACGACACCTGCACTTTTCACAACACAACCGTCAACGGCTAGATTACCCGAAAGGACAGCTAAGCCACCGTCTTGGCGAAAAGCATGTTCAACGCTTCGAATACAACCATTAACGCGGTCATTATCGCCTTCATCCCAACGACACTCTTGGCTCATTGCTTTAGTAGTTCGAATGCCCGCAGGACCCGCACGGTAAAATTTGCGCGCAACTTCGTTAGTTGGGTCGGTTGCATCCCATTTTTTAACAAGCTCAGCCATTGTTGACCCAGCTACATGATTAACCGACATGTCAACTAAGCCCGCTTTACCAAGCTCGCGTACAACAGCCATCATGCCACCTGCACGGTGGACATCTTCAATATGGTACTCTGGTGTTGCTGGTGCAACTTTACATAAAAACGGTGTTTTACGAGATAAAGCATCAATATGCGACATATCAAAATCAACGCCAGCTTCTTGCGCTGCTGCGAGTAAATGTAATACGGTATTTGACGAGCCGCCCATTGCAATATCAACAACCATTGCATTCATAAAGGCTGTTTTATTGGCAATTGCGCGTGGCAATACATCTTGATTATCTTTTTGATAATACTCACGACATAAATCAACAATACGAGCCCCTGCTTCAACATACAGTTGTTTACGGTCTTTATGAGTGGCAAGCGTGGTACCGTTACCCGGAAGTGCTAAGCCTATTGCCTCTAACAAACAGTTCATTGAGTTTGCAGTAAACATGCCTGAACACGAACCACATGTAGGACACGCAGAGCGCTCTACTTGCTCTGAATCTGCATCACTTACCGATTCATCTGCGCCTTTAACCATGGCATCAACTAAATCAAGTTTAATGTCGATGTTAGCAAGTTTAGTTTTACCCGCCTCCATTGGACCGCCCGATACAAATATCACCGGGATATTTAAACGTAGCGCTGCAAGCATCATCCCTGGAGTGATTTTGTCGCAGTTTGAAATACAGATCATCGCATCGGCGCAATGACCATTTACCATGTATTCAACCGAGTCAGCAATTAAATCGCGTGAAGGCAGCGAATAAAGCATACCGCCGTGTCCCATCGCAATGCCATCATCAATAGCAATGGTATTAAATTCTTTTGGAACGCCACCGGCTTGGGTTATTGTCTCACCCATAAGCTCACTAAGCTGATTAAGGTGTACATGCCCTGGTACAAATTGTGTAAACGAGTTAACTACGGCAATAATCGGTTTACCAAAATCAGAGTCTGTCATACCTGTTGCGCGCCATAATGCTCTTGCGCCTGCACGTTTACGTCCTTCAGTTGTTGTTGCACTTCTTAATTTAGCCATAGTTACCTCAGTTTTTGCCGCAATATAAGCGGGCATTCCTCATTCTAAAATTGGTGAATAACCGAGTGACTCAGTTACTCGTAAATTATTTTGTAATTCGTAATTACACAGCCTGTTGGTGCTGTAAATTTTGTAAAGTGACTTCTTTTACATCCACCAGCTTGTTTAGCTGGCTGGTTAATAGATGAATAGGTTTATCACTATCTACCGTCATGGCTACGTTGTATAAGCCATCATCCATATTGAGCTGAAAATGCGTTAGGTTAAAACCACGATGACGCACCACTCGTAAAAAGCGTTCTACCGCTATACTTTGGCTTTTTAATGCAATAGTTAGGCTGTGTTTCATTTTGCTTTCTCCGTCATCATTTCGTCGTTAGCAGCCCCAGGTGGTACAAGTGGCCAAACATTTTCTTTATCATCAATACAAGCATGTACTATGTACGGGCCTTTGCTGTTAACTAATGCTGTAATAGCATCATCAACTTGGTTAGCATGGGTAATTGTTTGCCCTGGAATACCAAATACAGCAGCTAGCTGCACAAAGTCTGGGTTATCCGAAAGGTTAGTTTCAGAGTAACGTCCTTCAAAAAATAGCTCTTGCCATTGGCGAACCATACCCAAGCGCTGGTTATCTAAAATTAATATTTTTACAGGTAAATTATTACGGCGAATCGTGGCCAATTCTTGAATATTCATCATTATTGAGCCATCGCCCGATACAGTGATAACAAAGTCATCAGGGCGTGCTACTTGTGCGCCAATAGCAGCCGGTAAACCAAAGCCCATTGTGCCTGCGCCACCACTGCTTAAATGATTGCTCGGGTGAGTAAACTTCATGTGTTGTGCTACCCACATTTGATGCTGACCTACATCGCAACACACAACGCCAGTTTTTGGCATGCGTTGGCTCAGTTGGTTTAATAAGTACGGTGCGTAAACCTTCTCACCTGGGTAATCGTAACGCCACGCGTGCTTAATATTCATTTCTTTATTTGTGTCACACCACGCTTTAGGTGTTACAAAGCACTCAAGTGCAGGTAACGACGTTTTTAAATCAGCAATTAATGAAGCTTTAGCAGGTTTTCGCTTACCTACTTCAGCGGCATCAATATCTAAATGAATTACTTTAGCTTTAGCTGCAAATTTAGCTAAGTTACCCGTTACGCGGTCATCAAAGCGCGCACCTATACACACAAGTACATCACATTCTTGCACGGCAATATTAGCGGCTTGACCACCATGCATACCTAGCATACCTAAGTAATGCTCGTAGTCAGGTAACACACTGCCTAATGCTTTTAGTGTTGATACAGCCGGCATCTGAGTTTTATTTAAAAACTGCATTAACTCGTCTTGCGCATCAGCGGCTTGTACACCACCGCCTACGTACGCTACAGGCTGTTTAGCCTCACTCAACAATTGATTAGCAATAGCAACTTGCTTTAAATCCAACTCAGGTAAGTATTCATCAGCTGCAAGCCAAGGCTTAAAAGGTACTTGCGCCATTTGAATATCTTTTGGGATATCGACAAGTACAGGACCTGGTCGGCCGCTTTGCGCTAAATGAATAGCTTCTTGTAATATCTCTGCTAAGTCTTCCGCTCGTTCTACCATGTAGCTGTGCTTAGTACACGAAAGCGACATACCTAGTACATCTATTTCTTGAAACGCATCTGAACCAATAGCTGCAGTAGGCACTTGGCCTGTGATCGCCAATAATGGCACTGAGTCCATCATCGCATCAGCAAGGGCAGTTATTAAGTTAGTTGCACCTGGGCCCGATGTTGCAAAACACACACCTAATTTACGCGTGCTGCGAGCATAACCAACAGCTGCAAACCCTGCTCCTTGCTCATGACGAGTAAGGTAGTGTTTGACTGGCGCGCCATACAGCGCATCGTAAATTGGCATAATAGCTCCGCCTGGGTAGCCAAATACTTCATTTACGCCGTGTTTGGCCAATAAGTCGATTGTTAGTTCTGCGCCTGTCATTAATAAACCCTCATTCCTCAGTGACAACCCAATTACATTTTTACGCTAAAAACTTTGCCCTTAAAACTAAAAAGCCCTCCGAACGGTTAAGTGCGGAGGGCTTTTTTAATGCTTAAGTTTTTAAAGCACTACGAAGCCCTCGCGGGAATAATCACCACGATAATAATCAGGACTAGGTTAAGTGCGTTTGTAAGCATGTAATTAATACCAAATTTTGTTCAATTATCGCGAAGGTTATTCCTTCGCTCTCTTCTTATATTAGTACCGCGCTAGGCCCTTTAAGTCAACACCAAAGTTAATCTAACAAAAAGACTAAAAGGCAATTTATCAGGTTTTAAAATTCATTATACAAGCTGGTAGTGGTTTTTTTATGCTCTAATTTTATTCTCAGAAATTCACTATTCTTATATCCCTTATTTAAGGTTTGATTAATTTTTAAGAATATTTTTATAAATAAAATTATTTATCACCTTCAGGTAATGCGTAGGTTCTCTTAAGCGACTCTTAAGTGTTGTTGCATAGCATGGCGTTGTTATTTTAAACGAGCCTAAATATGAACATAACTAGCCAAACACCAGCACAAAAAAAGCCAAATCGTAGTAAGCGGTTTTACATTCACTGTAGTGCAAATGCCTTTGTAGTAATGATTGCCTGTTATTACTGTTTAGTTATAAACATCCCTTTTATTCAAGGTTCGTTTAGCGCCATCACCTCATTGGCTTCCTTTTCGTGGCTATTTTTACTTTCAGTGCCACTACTTTTGCTATGCCTTTTAATTATTTTCTTTTCGATAGTGTCGGTTAGGTGGTTACTAAAGCCACTTAATTACCTTTTACTGATAATTTCGAGCGCCGTGCTTTACGGCTCATTAAATTACGGCGTCGTGTTTGACTATTCAATGATTCAAAACACGTTCGAAACAGATTCAAGCGAAGCGCTGAGCTATTTAAACCCGCAGCTCATAGCCTTTTTACTGTTGTTTTGTGCGTTACCAGTTTTTATATTAAGCAAAGTAAAAATACACTTTACTCGCCCTCATCAAGAAGCGATTAGTCGTATAAAACTTATTGTAGCGTGCTGCTCATTAATTGCTTTAGTGGTCGTAAACTTTTACGCCGATTACGCAGCCACTGGTCGTAACAACCGCATTTTGAAAAAAGAAATTATTCCGTTTCAATATCTCTCTAGCGGTTATAAATATATGCGCGATCAGCTGCTGTATACCAATATGGAATTTAAAAATATAGATGCAACACCCACTCTTATTGCGCCTAACACCACCAGCGTAACAGTTATGGTTGTTGGCGAAACCGCACGAGCAGAAAACTTTGCTTATCAAGGTTATAAGCGCAACACAAATTCTTACACACAAAAGTACAATGTGACGTATTTTAATAATGTGGCGTCTTGTGGCACCGCTACAGCTGTGTCTGTGCCGTGTATGTTTTCACTGCAAACACAAAACAACTTTGATCGATTAGCAGCCGACAACCAACAAAACCTGATTGATTTAGCACAACAAGCTGGCAGCGATGTACTGTGGGTTGATAATAACAGCGGCTGTAAAAACGTATGCACCCGTGTTGTTAACATTGATATCCCAACCACCCCATCAGCGCTTTGCGATGGAAAATATTGCTTTGATGAAGCACTTCTTGCTCCACTTAAACGCAAACTCGCTAATTTAAGCCAAGCTAACACCATTATTGTCCTACACATGATGGGCTCACATGGACCAACCTACTTTAAACGCTACCCAGATAAGTTTAAGCAATTTACGCCCTCGTGCGATAGAAGCGACATTCAAAACTGCTCACTCGATGAATTAGTTAATACCTACGACAACACAATTGCGTACAGTGATTTTGTTAACGCCCAAGTAATTGAGCAATTAAAAGCACTACCAAACAACATAGATAAACAGTTTTTATATGTCTCTGACCATGGTGAATCACTTGGCGAAGCCGGTGCTTATCTGCATGGTTTTCCGTATAACTTTGCACCTAGCACACAAACGCACGTTCCTCTTTATATGTGGGCTGATGAGCATAACCAGCGCATTACCAATACCTGTTTAGCTAATTTAGACACCACTGCTGCACGCTCACACAACAATATTTTTCACACCCTTTTAAATTTAATTGGCATTAAAAGCAAAACGTATCAGGCATCGCTCGATTTACTTGCTAGCTGCCAAACAACACCAAGCGAAATAAAAATATGAGTAATAAAACCGTTATAAAACGCCAAGGCTTAATGCGCCTTATTTTTACCTTAAGCCATTCTTTTAACGGCTTAAAATGGATGAGTCGATTTGAAGCGGCGTTTCAACAAGAGCTAGCACTGTTTTCGTTACTCGGTGTGTTTGTGTGGCTACAAGAAATTGCACTAAGGGATAAATTATTACTTAGTGCCAGCCTGCTTTTTGTATTATTTGCTGAGCTGGTAAATACGGCAGTTGAGGTTGTAGTTGATAGAATTGGCAGTGAATACCATGAGCTTTCAGGGCTCGCTAAAGATATTGCCTCTGCAAGCGTGTTTATAGCTATGCTAATTGCCGCACTTATTTGGTGGGCTGTATTATGGGCATAAAGCTAACTTTTATAGCTAAAATAACGAGGCTAATATTTAAAGTAATACCTAAGGTACAAAATGCACTTGGCCCTGTATGGATTTTTGTTGTATTTGCTGTTTTAGCACTTAGCTTTTTAACACTGGCTCGCTTTGGATTAAGTGTATGGCAAGGGGAGCGTGTATTTGGATCGCATGCGTGGTTATCTATATTTATAGGTGGTTTAAGAGTAGATATAGCCACTCTAAGCTACATTATTATGCCCGCATTACTACTTACCTTACTGATGCAAAGCGTAGGTTGGCAAAATAAAGTACGCGGCCTAATTAAAATTTACTTAGTGGGGATGTCTGCTTTACTCGTTTTTTTTGAAGTGATTACGCCTACGTTTATAAACGAGTACGACTTGCGCCCTAACCGCTTATTTATAGAATATTTAATTTACCCTAAAGAAGTCTCAAAAATGATTTTTTCAGGCTATAAGTTAGAAGTATTTATTGCTGTTATAGCACTTGTTTTAAGCTGTAAATTTGCAAGCAAAATATTTAGCAATCAATGGCAAAGCAAGTCATCACTAACAGGCTTAAACCAATCAATTTTAGCGCTTGTTTTAGTATGCTTAACTATTTTGGGCGCGCGTAACTCATTAGGGCACAGACCACTTAATCCCGCCATGGTCTCGTTCTCTACTGATCACTTACTTAACGACTTAACCCTTAACTCACTTTATAGCGTCGCATTTGCAGTTAAGCAACTCTCTAACGAACAATCAAGCCAAGACTATTATGGCAAAATGCCTACCGATGAATTACTTAGTATTGTGCGTAGTAACATGCAAAACACGCAAGGCACATTTAGTGATGTAACCGCCCCTACAAAAACGTTTCATGAAGCAAGTAATATAGGTAAACCAAAAAATCTAGTCATTATTTTACAAGAAAGTTTAGGTGCTCGTTATATAGGCACGCTTGGCGGTTTACCGCTTACACCTAATATTGATGCACTTTATAAACAAGGCTGGGGGTTTGATAATTTATACGCCACGGGTACACGTTCAGTGCGTGGAATTGAGGCAGTAATTACAGGGTTTACACCAACGCCTTCGCGTGCGGTTGTTAAGCTTGATAAATCACAGCGTGACTTTTTTACCATTGCTGATTTTTTAGCGAAGCAAAATTACAGCACACAGTTTATTTATGGTGGCGAAAGCCATTTTGATAACATGCGAAGCTTCTTTTTAGGCAATGGTTTTAAAAGTATCGTAGATACAAATAACTTTAAAAAAATAGATTTTAATGGCTCGTGGGGCGCATCAGACGAAGACTTGTACGACCAAGCCGACATAGAACTTACTAAGCTTAAAAATCAAAACAAACCCTTTTTTAGCCTTATATTCTCAAGCTCTAATCATAGTCCGTATGACTTTCCTGACGATAAAATAACGCTGTACGATAAACAAAAACAAACCCGTAATAATGCTGCCAAGTATGCCGATTACGCGCTGGGCACGTTTATCGAAAAAGCTAAAAAATCGAGCTACTGGGATGATACTGTATTTATAGTTATTGCCGATCACGACTCACGCGTATCGGGTTCGAGTTTAGTACCGGTTGATCACTTTAAAATCCCGGCCGTTATTTTTGGTAAAGGTATTACCCATAAACGAGATAGCCAACTAGCCAGTCAGCTCGATATTCCTGTTACTCTACTGTCTTTAATTGGCGCAAGTGGTAAGCACCCTATGATAGGTCATGATTTATCAAAGCCAATTAGCGACAACAAACAACGCGCAATGATGCAATACGACAAAAACTTTGCCTACATGCACGATAATAAAGTGGTGGTGTTACAACCACAAAAACCAGCAACCACCTATACGTATAGCAATAACCAGCTTGTGCCATGTGAAAACGATGAGCAACTAGTTAAAAAAGCCCTAGCCCACGCGAACTTAGGTAATCTAGCTTATACAAATGGTTGGTACCATTAGTTCTTATTCTTGCAGTGACTTGATAATAAAGCCTTGTTAAAGTAACAAGGCTATTTTTATAAACCGAGTAAACATGAAAATCCTCGTTATTGAAGACTCTGAAGCACTAAGACGCAGCTTGCAAGTTGGCCTTAGCAACCTTGGTTTTACCGTAGATGAAACTGGTGATGGCTCAGAAGGGTTGAGTATGGCACTGAGTGGAAACTACGACCTCCTCGTACTTGATTTAATGCTACCGAGCGTTGATGGCATGAGTATTTTACAAGCACTGCGCAGCAGTAATAGCCAAAGCCGTGTGCTAATTTTATCGGCACGAAGTGAGCCTCAAGATAAAATTAACGGCCTTATGAAAGGCGCTGACGATTATTTAACTAAGCCATTTTCGTTTGAAGAACTCCATGCTCGCGTCCTTGCATTACTTCGTCGTGGTTCACTGCAAAACCAACAAAATACCCTTACCGTAGGTGATTGCGTATTAGATCTGTCACTTAAAACTCTTCACTACAAGCAACATGCCATTGAGCTCACACGTAATGAATACAAAATAATAGAATGCTTATTTAACGCCCCAGAGCGAGTATTGGGGCTTGAGCTTATAAGTGAAGCGGTGGTAGGGCAGTTTGATATGCTCTCTAAAAATGCGCTTGAAGCACACATCTCAACCATACGTAAAAAAGTAAGACAGTTTGATGGCGAGCTCCCGATAAAAAATAAACGTGGATTTGGTTATGTCGCAACAACAAAATAAAAATCACTCAATAAAACGTAAACTCGTTAATAATATTAGCGCTGTGATCTCTGTTATTTTATTCACCATATTTTTAACCGTTGATCTAAGTGTTGATACTTGGGTGGAAGATCAGTTCAATCAGTCTCTAACTAACAAAGCTAACTACTTAAAAACCTTAGTTGAGGATGACAACAACGTAGTTGAATTTGATTTTGCTGGTGAGTTTATGTCGGAGTATGAAGCTGCAGATGCCACGGAGTTTTACCAATTATGGCATGGCCGTGATGTGTTTGAACGCTCGGACTCATTAGCGCTTTATGAAAATGCTAACCTACCTTTTTTAGAAATGCCGATAAACGAATCTAAAATTATAGATTACGAGCTTCCTAACGGGCGTGATGGCCGCGCACTTATAAGTCACTTTGTAGCCCAAAAAGACGATAGAAACCCCACTCACTCTGCTGTTTTTAATACCATGACTCTTGCGATTGCAGCGCCGACAGCCGAACTTAATAAAGTACTGATTATTATTGATGTGGTCTTTATTTTAACCTGTGTACTTGGTGTGTTTGGTGTGCGCTATTTAGTGACACGTATTGTAAATAAAGGCCTACACCCGCTACACAATTTAAACGATCAAATTAAGTTACTCGATATTACCGGTGTTGCGCAAACAATAGAAAGCGACTTTAAAGTAGAAGAAATAGAACCTATACGTAACGAGCTAAATAAGTTTATTACTGTTAATCAGCAACTCTATAGTAATGAAAAGCGCCTAACAAGCGACATTGCACATGAGCTTAAAACCCCAATAGCTGAACTCATAAGCCTTTCAGAAGTGGTTATTCGCTACCCTGACGATAAACGTATTAGCGACACCTATACCAGTGATGTACTTAATATTTCACAGCGCATGAAAACAATTGTTAGCAACCTATTACTGTTGCAGCGCTCAAGTAGCAGTACAATGCAATTGAATGCGCAAAATATCATTCTAAATAACTTAGTAAATCAAATTATTGATGAGCTGACCTTTAAGCACCCAAGTATTAAAGCGCGTTTAAATAATGAGATAACTGACGAGTTTACACTTAATGCTGACGAATTTAGTTTAAATACCATTTTGTGTAACTTAATCGATAACGCACTATTTTATGGACTTCCTGAGGCACCAATTAAATTAACTGCCGTAAATAACAGCACAAACATGAGCATCTCTGTTAGTAACAAAGTAAATAAACCACTAAGTGGTGAACAGCTAATTGCTATTTTTGACCCGCTCTATCAGCTAGATTCATCTAGAACTAATAACCAGCGCCATGGTTTAGGATTATCAATTGTACAGAGCTTATGTAACTTAAATGGCTTTACTATCACGGCCAGTAATACCGAAAGCAATACGTTAACGTTTATATTAACGTTACCTCTGAAGTAAATTTAGGTTAGTATTTACACTACTAACCTTCGAGATTTTAAGGACAAACCATGAATGCTCTTACCCGTATTAGCCACTTTTTTATTGTGGCATTGCTTATAACATTTAGCCTTAACAGCTATGCAGCTCCCGCCTTATATAAAATAGAAAAAAATGGCGTCAGCTCTTACTTATTTGGCACTGTACACGTTGGTGATGCCAGCATGAAAGGCTTACCTAAAAATGTAACCGATGCAATTAGCGCAAGCAAAGAAGTCATTGTTGAAGTTGATATAAGCAAACTTACTCCACTTGAAATGCAGCAGCGTTCAATGCCATTTATGATGCTAAGGGACGGTAAAACATTACAAACTGAGCTTTCAAAGCAAAATTATACCAAGCTAAAAGATTACTTTGCTAAAAAGTCGATTGATATTGCTATGTTTAATGGCTTAAAGCCTTGGGCTGTTATGGTGACTATGATGCAAATTGAATTTCAAAATGCAGGTTATTCAGATAAAACCGGCATAGACAAGCAAGTGCTTAGTTATGCTAAAGAGCATAATATTAAAATTGGCGAGCTTGAAACCCTAGAGCAACAACTGCAAATGTTTGATGGCATGGCGCTATTAAGCAATGAAATGATTGAAGAAACCTTTGAGCAACTCAGCGATATTAATACTTACTTTATCAAATTAGTTAATGCCTGGAAAAACGGGGATATGGATACACTAACCGATTACTACAACATGAGTTTTGATGACAGTAATTATGGTGAAATTAGCGAGCAAGTAATGCTAACTAACCGCAATAATAATTGGGTTAAACAACTCACACCGCGTTTAGCAAACGAGCAACTATTTATTGCCGTAGGCGCTCTGCATTTACCTGAAAAACACGGGTTACTTAAACAACTTCGAGATAAAGGCTTTAGCGTTACTCGTCTTTAAAATGAAAATGGGTTGAGTGATTTTTCGCTCAACCTTTCTCTGAGCTTTTAATGAAAGTCTTCCATTTTTAAGTAATTCTCTATTCCTTTAATTTTGTCTGCCGCATGATGATTTACATAAATCACAGTACTTGTATTGGCAGCACAAATTTTCTCTATTAGTAGCAGTACACGTTGCCTGTTTGCTTCATCTAAGCCCAAGCAAGGTTCATCTAAAATAAGTAACGTTGGATGTTTTACCATAGCCCGCACAATTAATAACATACGCTGATCGCCGTACGAAAGCTGGGTGAATGAGGTATTTTGTTTATCACTTAAACCAATAAATGCCAGCCACTGTTGAGCAATATTAACTTGTGCGTCGCTCGGCTTTTGATATAAACCTATGCTGTCATAAAAACCAGATATAACAGTATTTAAAGCCGATATACTTACGCGGTAATCCATATGTAGCGCGTTAGATATAAAACCAATATGCTGTTTTATATCCCAAATACTCTCCCCGGTTCCGCGTTTAAAACCGAACACTTCAATGTCATTGTTATAACACTGTGGGTTATCACCTGTTATTAAATTTAATAGGCATGTTTTACCTGAACCGTTCGCTCCAGTAAGCTGCCAATGCTGATGCTTTTTTATAGTCCAATTGAGATTTTTGAATATGCTTACATCACTGTAACTAACTTTAGCATTACTCAATTTAACTAAGGTATTACCGGTGAATGCCTTTTTCTCTTGTTCGGTATCAGGAGATGGTACATCCAATGAGGTATGTTCTAAATGAAGTAGTTTTAGTAAATCACTCAATTGCTCACTACTTGGCTTTGCTAAAGTATGTAACAAGCAACCTTGGTTTACATAGCCATAGTGAGTAATGAATGAAGGGATTTCGTCTAGGCGGTTTAGTACAAAAACAAAAGTAATCGTGTGGCTAAGCTCTATGAGTATTTTATTAAGTTGCTGGCAAGATTGTACGTCGAGTCCATCAAATGGCTCGTCAAGCACGACTAACTCACTATGGGAGCTGAGTGCTTTTATAAGTAGGAGTTTACGAGTTTCACCCGTTGAAAGTTCTCTAAAATGCCTATTTAGTAATGAGCTAAATTTAAATAATTCTATTAGCTGCGCTAATAACTCACCATTATTACTATGCTCTGCAAATATAAGGTCTTTAACGAGGCTATGCTTTTCATGCTCTAATTCTTGGGCCAGTAACTGTTTATGCGAATCTGAAGACACGAGCATAAGTTTATTAATACTACTTATACGCTTACCACTTTCGCACTTAGCTTCACCAACTAACGCAGCTGTCAGTGCAGATTTACCGGCTCCATTAGCACCTAGAAGCAGCCAATGTTCTCCTAGATTCACTTGCCAATCTAGGTTGCATATGTCGTAACGACTTTTGCCTTGCCCTTGTAAGTAACCATTAAATTGCTCAAGCGTAATTGACTGCACTAACTTTTCCTAATAAACCTTAAAACAGCAAGTTAACGCATATTAAAAGAGCTTAGCAAGCTTGTTATCTGCAAAATTAATTTATTTCACTAGGGCGTATTGATCTTTGTGGATTGAAATTTGTTCAATCTAGGGGCGATTAAATCGCGGCGCGAGGTTTGTAACCTAGTGGGCTCGATAACTGCTCCTGCGTTATTCTAATGGCTTACATCCATGTAAGAATAAGTCAAAACCGAGTAACAAAGAGTTAATCGTCCCTAGAAAGAACCCAATGGGCAGCGCATGTTTGGTATTTATGCTGCGTTATCGCCTATTTATGGGGAATAACCACACTACATAGGCTCTGCCTTGCCTAAAAACCAAACAGTCTGCTGCAAATTCAACTACCAAAGATCAACACGCCCTAACAACGCTAATACTATTTAATGCGTCTTTAATTGCTTGTTTATTTATTGGTTTATGAATATGAAGGTTAGCCCCGTATTTATAAGCTCGCTCTATATCATTTTGTGAAGTATTTGCTGTTATAACAATAATTGGCATTACTTTATTAAGATCAGAGCGTATTTTTTTAATCGCCTCAAACCCATCCATTACTGGCATATTTAAGTCCATAAAAACAGTATCGTATTGATTTTCACTCACCATATCGCACGCGACTTTGCCGTTTTCAGCGCAATCATAGCTTAAACCTAATAAGCTAAGTATGCGGGTCAGTAATATAGTATTTAATGGATTGTCTTCAACGACTAAACACTTTAGTTTGTCATTTATTTTACGAGGGTTTGGGAGAGCTTTACTGGCAATTATTGGTAAGTGCAAAGATACCAAAGCACCATGAGTTTTATTATTTGTAAAAGTAATTTCACCATGCAGTGCTTTTACAACGTATTGAACCCGGGTTAGGCCTGTTCTTAACCCTTGAAAGTGATTAGTTTGTTTAAATGAGTCAAATTCAAGACTGGTAATCTTCTTCGAAAAGCCACTGCCAGTGTCACTCACCGCTAAATGAAATTCATCATTTAAAAGCTTAGCTGAAACAGTAATTTCACCCTCTGTCGTAAACTTAATAGCGTTACTGATTAATTCTGTAAGCGTATGCTGCAAACGTTGATGATCCAATTTACATACACAATTTAATGATTCATCTAAACAACTAACTAGTTTCAGGCCTTTTTGCTGACAAGCATGCTCGTAAGCCATTAGTACTTTATTACACGACTCTAGAAGGTTTTCATTTTTAAATTGCGGTACCCACTTACCTGTACTTAAAGCTTGCAAGTCCTGCAGTTCATCTAATATAGCTATTAACCTAAGTGCGCAGTAATTAGCTTGGGTTTTAACGCTTTGCTGCGTATCAGAAACCTTTAACTCCTCAATAGACGTAATAAGACCCTGTAAAGGAGTTCTAAATTCGTGACTTGCTCTGGCAATAAAATGCTCTTTATTTTGACTCACTTGTTGAGCGAACTCTTTTTGTTTTTGGTATTTAGACAATGCGTTACCTATTTCTTTTTCCATTGGCATAAATACAAATCTTAACTCTACAAGTAGTAAAAACATCGCCATAAGCCAAAATAATAATTCAAGGTTAGATACCCAGTTTAATTTTTGGACAGCTTGCTCTTCAAATAAATTCACTGCATGATCTAGTTGCTTTAATAGCTCTTCAACCTCAGTTACAGAGAATATACGCTTATCTACTTGGCCTTGTTGATAAAGCAAATTTTCCGCTTGCTGGATATATGTTGCAACTTGGGAATCTAGTTTATGAGGAGCTAACGTATATAGCTTAATAAGCTTAGGTGTAAGGTACTGATACTCTCCATTAGCATTTTTTGAAAGTAAGTAATTATGAGTTTTTTTGAATGATACGACTGATGCCTTTAACGCTTTAGTATGCTCAGAAATATTTGTTGCCGATAATAATAACTCATTACTATGCCAAGCTATTTTTTGAGAAAGCATTCTCTGCTTACCAGCCATATTTATTATTTTGGCGTCGTATTTTTGCACCGAAAAATAATACTGCATAAGTGATGCTGATGTGCTTATTAATAGTGCTATTGCTATTAATGCCCATCGGTAACGAGTACGGATATTCGCGACAACTTTAAACATACTAAGCCCTGTTTTTGTTTTAAGTGTAGCTCAATTTTTTAGAACTAATAAGCAGCTTAAATAATGATTATTAAATAAAAAAGCCCAACTAAAAAGTTGGGCTAATAAAATAAAACTATTTAACTATCTATTTTCTAAACGGTTATAGTCGAACATTCCATATTCTATCCCACGATATTTTTTAGCTGTATCGTGCAATATATCGCTGTATTGCCAAAACTGTGGATGAGTACGTCGAATACCAAACTTAGATTTCAATGCACCATAATCAGCTTCTATTTGCATCATAGGCAATTGCTCGGCAAAAGCATTTACTTGCTGCTCGTTATTTAAATACCAAATAGCTGCTGGATAATCTCCGATAAACCCAGGAACAATAGTCGCGGTATCTTCATCATAAGCACGTTGGCCATCTTCGTTTAATAAACTAGATATATTGTAGTGCGCATTATGATGAATAATAGTGTAGCCCTTATGGCTATAATCTTCTTGCTTTACAAGTATAAAAGAAAGCTGAGGCAATAAGTTAACCGCTTTTGCTGGCATGTTACTTATTACATTTAACGGCTTTGGCACTTTAGTGTAGTTGTATTTTTCACTTAAAACTGGCGCTAAGGCTTCTTTCATCAAGGTATATAGTTCATGCTGTGGATCATCAGTTTCATAGTTAATACCACTGGGCTGGCTAAATTCTCGGTTACTTTTAAAGAACTTAGATAAGTCAGGTGGTGAATTACGGTACCACTGCTTTTTGATTTGATTACGCTTGTGCTCAGGTAATAGAGCTAAAAAGTTTTGCTCTCCCTCTAAACGTAAAAAATCCATATATAAACGTGTAACCAATTGATGACCTATATTTCCGTATACATCAAAGCCTGCCACAAGCAAATAATGAATACGTTCAAATAACGCATAATCAAGTATCCACGTGGTTTTAGGCTCTTGACCAATAAAACCTTTAACAACAGTTGCACTATCAAAATGGCGGAAAATAGTCAGCGCAGCATTTTTATTATGCCCATCACCTTTCCAAAGCAAGTCAGTTGTAAGATGCTCGCCACCTTTAAACATTTCGTTAGCAAGCTCAACTTTTGCCTGTAAGTATTTTTTCTCACGAACTGAATATTTAACCCAGCTAGAAATAGGTAACGCATTGCTTTCCTCTGCGGCAGGAAGTTCTAGCGCTTCTTCATGTTGCATTAGCATTTCCCCTACAGCAGGAGTCGCAACCTTATCAGGATCAGCAAATGCCACCCAAAAGTGATCATTTATAACATTTAAAGCAATCTGACCACGACAAACAGGCCCTTTTATAAAGCCCATAATAATTAACTCTGCTTCATCAAGCATAAATTGATATTTAGAATTAATAGGAATAACTTCAAAAGTTTTAAATGGGTTAGATGCTGACTTAGGCTCATAACTCGGCATTTGCGTAACTTTATAATCTGGCGCAATAAACTGCTCGTACAAACGCAGTAATTTAGTTTCATTAAGCTCAAGTGGTAAATGCGTTTTAGAAAGTATGGTTGTACGCTCTTGCATAAAACGATAATAAACACGGCTAACTTTAGGGTCATCGTATGGACGACGCGTATTAATTAACTTTATTTCCTCACCAGGAGGCGTACTTGAGCGAACTAGTTTAAAAAAGCTTTGTGGGTTTTCTGACGTAAAATAAATATGTGCTAAAAACCAATGTTCATAAATATAACGTGCTGATAACTGATACTTTAAGTTATCTTGATTTAAAAATGCTTCCCAGCCCTTTATTTTATTCTGATCATACTTACTTGGTGGCTCAATATGTGACATTTTACCGCCATTTTTAAGCCAGTTCTGTAAATGATTAAACTCTTCGCGCGAAACCCCAGGTAAACCATAAGGCATACCGCCATGAGGTTGCTCGTCAGCTAATCGGTCAAACTCCCCCATTGTTGCACAGGTTTGCGAACGCCCTAATGAAAAATCAAATTCATCATCTAGCACTTCATTAGTTGGTAATTCATAGCTTTGCTTTAACACTAAACTATTAAATAACACACTGCCCGCTAAGTTTGCTTCTTCACTTTGTACGCGCTCATTTAGCACTGGCGTAAAGTTTTTTTCTCGCCATTGCTGTGTATTGGTTGCATCAAACAATAAACGGCTTGGGGTCGTTGCCAATAAACGAGTTCCATCGTAAACGAGCTCTTTACTCAAACCTCGATCAATACCTTCAGGGGATGAGAGCTTAAGCTGGCAAGGTGCGTCGTAACAACCATGGCAAACGACGCAGCGGGTATCGAGTACTGGTTTTACGTTTTGTAAAAAATCAGCTCCAGCAAGGGTAGAATGTGGAACGATACGCTCTTGCGCTTGCTCTGGTCCAAATAAATCATCGTAATGTGCATTACCTAAGTAAGCACAACCACTAAGGATAATTAATACAAATGTACTTATTATTATTTTTTTCATTCGTCCTCGTCACCTAAATCGAAGGTGGGCATCATATCCATTTGAGGAGAAACGAATGTTTTTTGACCTTCAGTATTCAAAACAATACTTAAAAGAGGCCCATGCGTTAATGTTATCTGCGCATCATGCTCTTGCTCTAATATACTTAAATACAGAGAATCAGTTATAAGCAACTCATAACCGCTAACGGTAATAGCTACACTGCTATCTTCACTTGGATTTTGGCAAATTTGAGCAAGTAACTCATCATCAAGTCCAATTGATATTTCAAAATCAGGCTGCTCTAAATCTCTATTACTTAATGATTCATCTAATAGAAATAAAGGAAGGGTTAAATTGCTATCTTGTTCAAATTCCATTGCGTTCTCTGCACTTTCTGACGATTTAATTGGCGAGTATTATAACAAACTAGCGAGTAAATTAACGCTAAAGCTAATGTAACTGTTTAAACGTCATCTATAACAGATTCGATCACCGAAAATACACCACCTTGAGGATCGCATATAACACTAAAACGACCAACATCGGGGATATCTGTTGCAGGAACACATACTTGTCCACCTAAGCTAGCGGCTTTATTTACTGCCGTATCGCAGCTCTCTACTGCAAAATAAATCATCCAATGAGCAGGAATATCTTCAGGCCAGTCGCTTGTCATCTCAAGCATACCGGCAATTGGCTGTCCATCAACCAAAAATAAAGTGTAGTTCATACCTTCCATTGGCTTTATTTCACTTTCCCAGCCTAGTAAAGCACAGTAAAAATCTCTACTTACTTTACTATTTCTGGTTGCTAACTCATGCCAATAAGGCGTGTTTAATTCACCTAAGTACTTACAACCTTTATGCTCATTGCCTTGCCATAGTGCAACAGTGGCACCTACAGGATCTTTTAGCATCAACATTCGTCCTGCATTCATAACATCATGAGGACCGGCAATAACTTCAGCACCTAGTTCTTTAGCTTTTAGCGCACAATCATCAACATTGTCGACGGCAATGTAAGCGCCAACCAATGACTTGGGATCCCTTCACTAATTTGCTCTTTAGGCATTTCATACATAGCGGCTATATCACCACCTTGCTTTTGTAGCATGGTGTAATATATGTCCTCCCCAATAGGTTGATCGTCATACCCCCAATCAAATAATGATGTATAAAATGTCTTACCTTCTTTCCAATTGTGTGTACAAAGTTCTGACCAACAAAAAATGCCATGTGGATGATTATCAATTTCACTCATTATTAAACCCTTATTATTCTATTTTTATCTAAACGAACTATGTCACATTTTATAAACTACATAATTGAACAGATCATAAATTGAGATTAGAGCAATAACTAAGCGGAGTCGATAAAAGAAGGGCAAGAATTCGTTATTCAGTTGTTTCATATATGAGGCTTTTAACGCAGTTAGCGTCAGATTTAATCCCTCAAATTGATTAAATATTATTGCTGATCGATATAAATGATTTACTAAGAAGTCCTTCGCTCTAGCGGAATCCCTGAATCACTTTTTTGAAGACGTAAAAAGCCCGAATCATTAGATTCAGACGCTCTACAATATAAAGTCGGTACGCTACGCAGTATATCAGCGTCGGGAGTCGCTATGCTTGCCCGCCCTGCGTGCTAGGTGTTGATGTGAGTGTGT
>NZ_WTKT01000059.1:0-665 GCF_011378685.1 Pseudoalteromonas sp. C8 | reverse complement strand
AGCCGATGGCAGCTGGTCAGCAGATGTACCGAACGCACTGACTGATGGTCCACTCACTATCGAAGCAAGCGTAAGCGACAGTGCAGGCAACACCACCACGTTAAGTGAGGGCGCAACATTGGATACCAATGCACCGAGTATTAATATCGATGCATTAATGGATACAAATGATACAACGCCGAATGTGAGCGGTACCAGCAGTGCAGCAAATGGCACTATTATCACCGTCAGTTTCACGGACAGTAATGACATAACAAACACGGTACAAACAACTGTTACAGACGGTATCTGGAGTGTTGAAGCTCCTGTTGACTTAGCTGAAGGCAGTTATGAAGTTGAAGCGAGTGTTACAGATGGAAGCGGCAATACAAGTACAGCAACAGAAAATGGCGTAGTGGATACGACCATTCCTAATATTGCCGTAAATGATGTAACCGTGACTGATGACACAACACCTACGATCACCGGCACAGCGAATGCGCCACAAGGCAGCACCGTGAGCGTTGAAATCACCGACAGTAATAATATTACTCATACCGTAACGACCACATTAGGGGTTAATGGCACATGGAGCGTAGCAGCCACGCAAGTACTGGCTGAAGGCACCTTTACAGTGAGCGCCAGTGTGAGCGATGCCGCAGGCAACGAAGCCACTGCCACAGGCA
>NZ_WTKT01000058.1:0-420 GCF_011378685.1 Pseudoalteromonas sp. C8 | reverse complement strand
CAGGGGACCAATGTTAATTAACATACTGAGTCATGAATTCAGCGATAAAAATATGGACATCTATCAATTTAAACCATCAAAAATAATCCTATTTCCATTATTAAAACGGTAATCTAAAAATTTTGATAGTAGAAAATCATAAATTAAGAGAGGTTTTACGCAAATAATGGCTTTTTAAGGTATGACTAATGTTAGTTGCTGTTAATAATGTGTTTATTTGGTTTTAAATAAAAAATACGTGACTTAATGTAGCCGTAATTGGTTTTTACTGGCTATCCAACGTTTGCCTGTGTTACCTGCATAAGCCGCTAATGCTTCTAAAGAGCCCACTGCACCGTGATAATCTTTTCCAAAACTACTCGCCAGTGATAACCAAACATCATTTTCTAAGCCTAATGTTGATAATAACCTAGGTCGTTG
>NZ_WTKT01000057.1:0-873 GCF_011378685.1 Pseudoalteromonas sp. C8 | reverse complement strand
CAGACGATTTTCATTATGATGAGGCAACGCAAACATGCCGCTGCCCTGCAGGCAATGCCATGTGGCGAAGCGGGGTCAATGTAAACAGCCATAACCAACAATACACACGATTCTGCGGTTACTTAAAAGATTGCAAAGTATGTCCACTACAACAGCAATGTATGCGAAAGCCACCCATTAAAACGGGGCGACAAGTACAGTTTATAAATAATAAATCACGCAAAAAGCTGAGCTATGTAGACAAAATGAAAGTAAAAATAGACAGCCCCATAGGTCGACGACAATATAGCAAACGACTTGGTTGTATTGAGCCAGTGTTCGGGAACATTACAGTGAATAAAGGCATGAATAAATTGACCTTACGGGGTCAAACAAAAGTGAATGCGCAATGGCAACTGTATTGCCTTGTTCATAATATAGAAAAGCTGCAGAACACGATGCATTAAGAAGGGTAAGCCCTCTTACTCTAAATAAAAGCCACTCAAACACCCGNAAAAGCTGCAGAACACGATGCATTAAGAAGGGTAAGCCCTCTTACTCTAAATAAAAGCCACTCAACCACCCGTAATCCCTTCCAAAACGCCAATTAAAACAATATCAAACACTTCTATATTCTGCGTAAAAATACAGTAATCAATTGAACCAAAATAGGAACTCAGCTATGGTTTGTTTATCAATAAAAACAAATTTAAAAACGAGTTAATCTACAGGCTCGTTAGTTGCCTTAGGAGTCACAGTTGAATTTTGATGATTTAAAATTAATAGTGACACCCATCCTAAATTTTGCTCTTTTTTAAATTAAGGACTACGTTTATTTAGTGTAAAAAACAAGCAGGGTGTCTTATGGCTATCGCAAGAAAGCGTCAAGTAAGT
>NZ_WTKT01000056.1:0-988 GCF_011378685.1 Pseudoalteromonas sp. C8 | reverse complement strand
CTGGAGTGCGACACCAACAGGTACATTAGCTGAAGGTGACTACAGCGTCAGCGCCAGCATCACTGATGCTGCAGGCAACACTGGCACCGGCACGGACAGTGGCGAAGTAGACGTAACCCCGCCAGCACTTGCCTTTACGCCAACGTTTGAGCTTGGCTTATTAGTCACATTAAGTGGTACGTCTGACTTGCCAGCAGGTAGTGAAATTACTATTACCGAGCAACTTGTTAACGGGGGTATTGGTGCAACTTATACCACTACAACCGATGCGGATGGCAACTGGTCATTAGTCGGATTAGATGTATCGTTACTTGATGTTGGCTCAGTGATCGCAACAGCGACCGATGCAGCAGGTAATACCCGTACAATTAGCTCAGATGACTTTGATAATACACCGCCGACACTCACTGTTGATGTTGCAGCACAAAGCGACAGCAACACGCCAATCATAAGCGGTACAAGTGATGCGGGTGAAGGCGCGCAAGTCACTATTGTAGTGACCGATAGCGATGGTAATTCACAAACTATCACCGCCCTTGTGGATGCAAACGGTGATTGGATCGCCACTCCAACCACACCGCTAAGCGAAGGTGAAACGNTGCGCGATAGTGTCGGCAATGAAACCACCGTGAGTGACACCACGACTATCGACACGCAAGCGCCACTACTCACCATTCAAAACGTGGGCGATGTCAGCGATTTAACACCAGAGCTTCAGGGCACCAGTAATGAAATTGGTGGCACCGTAACGCTCACTATCACCGACAGCACAGGTGCTGTGCAAACCATTGAGACCCTAGTTGGCAGCGATGGTCACTGGAATATTGAAATTCCAGGTGCCCTTGCACAAGGTGATTTTACTGTAAGCGCGAGTATTACCGATGCGGCAGGCAATGAGAGCACCGCAAACAGCAGTGGTAATGTGGATACTATTACACCGGTTGTCACAGTTGATGTACTGGGCCTTGGCAACGACAGCACCCCAGTT
>NZ_WTKT01000055.1:0-1062 GCF_011378685.1 Pseudoalteromonas sp. C8 | reverse complement strand
AAATTAGAGTCTCAATTGAAACTGAGTGACCATATGTTATTAAAAAATTCAGCCTTGAGCTGTTTTGATTTTACTTTTTTAAAAGTGAAAATAATAACGCACAGTCAATTCGTTTTTGGAAACAAAAACAATAAATTCAGAATTCATTGAGCTGTCGAAAGACATAAAACTTTTTAATTGAAGAGTTTGATCATGGCTCAGATTGAACGCTGGCGGCAGGCCTAACACATGCAAGTCGAGCGGTAACAGAAAGTAGCTTGCTACTTTGCTGACGAGCGGCGGACGGGTGAGTAATGCTTGGGAACATGCCTTGAGGTGGGGGACAACAGTTGGAAACGACTGCTAATACCGCATAATGTCTACGGACCAAAGGGGGCTTCGGCTCTCGCCTTTAGATTGGCCCAAGTGGGATTAGCTAGTTGGTGAGGTAATGGCTCACCAAGGCGACGATCCCTAGCTGGTTTGAGAGGATGATCAGCCACACTGGGACTGAGACACGGCCCAGACTCCTACGGGAGGCAGCAGTGGGGAATATTGCACAATGGGCGCAAGCCTGATGCAGCCATGCCGCGTGTGTGAAGAAGGCCTTCGGGTTGTAAAGCACTTTCAGTCAGGAGGAAAGGTTAACGGTTAATACCCGTTAGCTGTGACGTTACTGACAGAAGAAGCACCGGCTAACTCCGTGCCAGCAGCCGCGGTAATACGGAGGGTGCGAGCGTTAATCGGAATTACTGGGCGTAAAGCGTACGCAGGCGGTTTGTTAAGCGAGATGTGAAAGCCCCGGGCTCAACCTGGGAACTGCATTTCGAACTGGCAAACTAGAGTGTGATAGAGGGTGGTAGAATTTCAGGTGTAGCGGTGAAATGCGTAGAGATCTGAAGGAATACCGATGGCGAAGGCAGCCACCTGGGTCAACACTGACGCTCATGTACGAAAGCGTGGGGAGCAAACGGGATTAGATACCCCGGTAGTCCACGCCGTAAACGATGTCTACTAGAAGCTCGGAGCCTCGGTTCTGTTTTTCAAAGCTAACGCATTAAGTAGACCGCCTGGGGAGTACGG
>NZ_WTKT01000054.1:0-1180 GCF_011378685.1 Pseudoalteromonas sp. C8 | reverse complement strand
GTTTGGCTTATGCCACTAATTACAATATCTTCAACACCATCGTTGTTTGTATCGTAATGCGACAATGAAATACCCTCCCACTTACCTGGTAATGTATAACGGCCATACTCAGTTGTTAATCTGCCATCTTTAACAACAACCTGAACCGCTCTATTTGTTTTTGTATAACCTAATAAAGCAAACTCGTTAAACCCGTCGTTGTTTAAATCACCTAGCTCAACTACTTGCGTATCTTCCCAATTACCTGGCCAGCTAAAATTAGTAATACGCTGATTAGCTAAGCGGCCATCGTTTATACGTAAAAACACCTTATCTGTTGTTGGATGGGTTCCAACAATAGCAACATCTCGTATGCCATCATTGGTTCTATCACTTACTAGCAAAGGTTTTACATTTATAAGGTCATTTGGCCAACTAAACGTACGTATAACGCCACGCTTGTCATTACCTTTCTTAACTAACCATTGGTAACGACCATCATCTTTACGCTTACCAAACTGGCCCCAATCCGTTGTACCATCACCATCAAGGTCGTCCATTTGATGTAAGCTAATATCATCCCAAAGTGGATTCCAGTTATATACATCAAGTTTACTATTCGCGTTTGCACCGTCGTACATAAACAATTGGCCTTTATCTAAACGCTCATGTTTACCATGCATTGCAACTTCAGGGATTCCATCTGACGTAATATCTGTCATTACAACATACTTAGGTGAATCCCATTGATTAGGCCATTTAAAGGTTTGGTAATTACCACGTGTCATACCATCTTTTACAACCAGCTGCCTTGTACCATTACTTAAATGGACACCGCTAATTGCATATTCTTCTACGCCATCACCTGTTAAATCAGACAACACTTCAAACGATACATCACTAAGTGTAGCTGGCCAATTCCAAGCGCCTAACTTAGCGCCATTTGACCCAGAATGAACTAATAATTGGTAACGATTTTTACTGCTATCGAACCCAAATACACCAAGTTCCTCTACGTCATCAAAGTCTCTATCTTGTAGGGTATAAAAAACAACGCTATCAAATGGGTAAGTAATAGTGAACTCATTGAGTAAATCAAAGTTATCGCCACTGTAGAGTTTAACTATGGTATGTTGCTCATCTTCTTTATAGCTAATCCAATCAAGTACACCATCAGCATTAGTATCATTAAACAGCGACA
>NZ_WTKT01000053.1:0-1186 GCF_011378685.1 Pseudoalteromonas sp. C8 | reverse complement strand
ATTACGCTACGATAGTTGCTACAACACCAGCACCTACAGTACGACCACCTTCACGGATAGCAAAACGAAGACCTTCATCCATCGCGATTGGTGCGATTAGAGTTACTGTCATCTTGATGTTATCACCAGGCATTACCATTTCTACGCCATCTGGTAACTGTACGTCACCTGTTACGTCAGTTGTACGGAAGTAGAACTGTGGACGGTAACCTTTGAAGAATGGAGTATGACGACCACCTTCATCTTTCGAAAGCACGTATACTTCTGAAGTGAATGTAGTATGTGGGTTGATTGAACCAGGCTTAGCTAGTACTTGACCACGTTCAACGTCTTCACGTTTAGTACCACGTAGAAGTGCGCCGATGTTTTCGCCAGCACGACCTTCGTCTAGAAGCTTACGGAACATTTCAACACCAGTACAAGTAGAACGAGTTGTATCATTGATACCAACAATTTCTACTTCGTCATTGATGCGGATGATACCAGCTTCAACACGACCAGTTACAACTGTACCACGACCCTGGATTGAGAAAACGTCTTCGATAGGCATGATGAATGGCTTATCGATGTCACGCTCTGGCTCTGGGATGTAAGAATCAAGTGCATTTGCAAGCTCAACAATCTTATCTTCCCACTCTTTCTCGCCTTCTAACGCTTTAAGCGCAGAACCCGCGATTAGAGGTAAGTCATCACCTGGGAAATCGTATTCTGAAAGAAGTTCACGAACTTCCATTTCTACTAGTTCAAGTAGCTCTTCGTCATCTACCATGTCACATTTGTTCATGAACACGATGATGTAAGGAACGCCAACTTGACGAGAAAGAAGGATGTGCTCACGCGTTTGTGGCATAGGGCCATCAGTCGCAGCAACTACTAAGATCGCGCCGTCCATTTGAGCAGCACCAGTGATCATGTTTTTAACATAATCGGCGTGACCAGGACAATCTACGTGTGCGTAGTGACGTGAAGGAGTATCGTATTCAACGTGAGACGTTGAAATAGTGATACCACGTTCGCGCTCTTCTGGAGCGTTGTCGATTGATGCGAAATCTTTAGCAACACCGCCGTATACTTTTGCAAGTACGTTAGTGATTGCTGCAGTTAGTGTAGTTTTACCGTGGTCAACGTGGCCGATTGTACCAACGTTTACGTGCGGTTTTACGCGTTCAAACTTTTCTTTTGCCAT
>NZ_WTKT01000052.1:0-1314 GCF_011378685.1 Pseudoalteromonas sp. C8 | reverse complement strand
TCATATATGGTCTCCTCCAGTATTGCAAGGTGTCATTCAACGATAGCAGGGACAGGTTTGCTGTCATATATACGGTCTTTTAGTGAAGATTATTACTTCTGACCTTGATGTAATCCGCGCATATTGTCCTGATCAGGTTATCGGTATTTACTACCACTGAACTCTATAGGTTTTCAATATGCAGGTTTGACCTGTTATGTCATCGTTTTAGCCACTTACGCAATTCTTTGAAGAGTATTTATACGGGTGAGTAACTCTCACCTGAAGCGCTAATAGCCCAAGCCATTCTCGCCATCTTGTTGGCATAAGCTACACATGCTCGATTATGCCCTCGAGTTTGAACCAGTCGGTTTATCCATTGACTTAATTTATCATTCTTCGTTTTTGCTCTTGAGACAACAGCTTTTGCTCCTTGGATCAACAGGCACCTTAAGTAGCTATTTCCTCGCTTACTTATCCCAAGTAAAGTATCTTTCCCGCCACTACTGTGTTGACGCGGAACGATACCTAAAGACGCTGAAACATCGCGGCCTCTTTTATAGTTACTGCCATTTCCAACTTCATTGAAATAGGCGCTTGATACCATAGGACCAAATCCAGGTATTGTTTGGAGCCGTTGGCAAATATCATTATTTTTTGCTGTTTCAACTATTAATGTACTGTAAGTTTCAATGCAGCTGTCTAAGTTACTCAATTGTGTTTCTAACTGCTTTAGTACCGCTTTAAATGCGCCTGATAATCCGGTATTTTCATCTTCTAAAATTAGGGGGATACTTTTGCGTATTGTGTTTACACCCTGATTTAAAATAATTCCGTATTCAGCAGTTAAGCCTCGGATTTGATTGCATAGTGCCGTTCTTTGTCTGACCGCTAATTCTCTCGCTTTGTGCTGTGCTTGGTTATCTTGTTGCTCAACTGATTTTATACAGACACTCTTAATATGATGTTGCTTTGAAGCAACGCTAATTGCTAAAGCATCGTTATAATCATTTTTATTGCCAACTAAGAAGGCTTTTACATGCTGAGGTGGAATAAGCTTTATCTCATGACCACATTTTCTGATTTCTCGAGCCCAAAAATGAGAAGTTGCACAGGCCTCTAAAGCAACTAAACACGTAGTGTGTTGTTGGAAAAAAGATAACACTTGCGCACGCTTTAACATTTTCTTTTTAACTAAGCGCCCTTGTTCATTGCAGCACACCACATGGAAAAATCTTTTTGCTATATCTAAACCAATTGTTGTAATCTTCATTTTGGTCTTCTCCCTTTGATTATTGTAACCACTTTAATCATGGCACATAGATGCCGTATAGG
>NZ_WTKT01000051.1:905-1343 GCF_011378685.1 Pseudoalteromonas sp. C8 | reverse complement strand
ACTACAACGTTGATAGGCAAGGTGTGTAAGTGCAGTAATGTATTGAGCTAACTTGTACTAATTACCCGTGAGGCTTAACCATACAACACCTAAGTGGTGTTGGTGTTTACCAAGACACATAGAGTGGATACTCTTTAAACTAGCGCTTGTGAAGTATATTTACATAAACATAATTTTGTAAGATGAAAGAATTTCAGAATTAGAACATATCTAACAGCTTTTCTAATTTATTTTTTATGCTTGGCGATAATAGCGCTGTGGTACCACCTGATCCCATGCCGAACTCAGAAGTGAAACGCAGCTGCGCCGATGATAGTGTGAGGTCTCCTCATGTGAAAGTAGGTCATTGCCAAGCGCCTAATACGGATAATCCCTGTTGACTAACGTCAGCAGGGATTTTTTCGTTTAGGATATAAAATAAATAACTGATAGCTTATA
>NZ_WTKT01000051.1:0-884 GCF_011378685.1 Pseudoalteromonas sp. C8 | reverse complement strand
TAATACCATTTCCGATAAATATGTGATCTAATTAAGCTTCTTACAAAGGAGCTAATATGAGTCACAATTTTGCTGAGTTAATTAATGCGACAACCAATGCGAGACAACGATTAAAATTACTCGCTGTCTCGCACTTCTTAGAAGGGAAAAGTAGAACTGATATTGCGACTTTTTTAAAGGTAAGCCGTAGAAGTGTCAACATTTGGATTAAAGCATACCTTCATTCTGGGTTAACAGGTCTGGACGTAAAGCCCCGTAGCGGGAGGCCTCATCGACTCACGCCAGAGCAACTTGCTAACATAAAACAATATGTCATTGATAATGCGATAAAATCAGAAGGAGGCCGTCTGCAGGGAAAGGATATAAAAGAATATATTGAAACAACATTCGGGGTCACTTATCAAAAAACTAATATTTATCATTTACTCAACAAATTAAATCTAAGCTGGATAACAACTCGCTCTAAGCACTCCAAACAATCAGAAGAAGTCCAAGCATCTTTTAAAAAAATTCCAAATAAATACGATCCTTAAGATCCCTGGGCATGTTTATTTAAATGATGTACATATTTGGTTTCAGGATGAGGCTAGGTTTGGTCAACGTAATACAACCACTAGAATATGGGCAGAAAAAGGGACTAGACCAAGGGCTATTCAGCAGCAACAATTTGAGTATGCTTATTTATTTGGTGCGGTCTGTATCAATACAGGTCAAACCGAGGCATTAGTAATGCCTTACAGTAATAGTGAAGTGATGAAGGTTCATTTACGCTTAATTTCTGATGCAACCCCAAAAGGAAAACATACCGTTGTAATAATGGATCGAGCCAGTTGGCACCAGTCGTATTTAGCTGAAGAGTTTACTAATCTAACTATTATTCACCT
>NZ_WTKT01000050.1:0-1048 GCF_011378685.1 Pseudoalteromonas sp. C8 | reverse complement strand
AATGGCAGATTCAAGTCTGAAGTGCATAACGACTAAGCAGCTATAGCTGCCATATGTTCAGCCATTAATTTGGCTGGCGTATTGTAATCTAATTTCTTTCTTGGTCTTTCATTGAGTTTCACTATTACATCTTTTACTGCCCAATTCGATATTTTTTTAAAGTCGATAGATTTCGGCCAATATTGTCTTAATAAACCATTTGTATTTTCATTCAAACCGCGTTGCCATGAACAGTATGGATCTGCAAAATAAACTGCACACTTTAAATTTTTGGTTAACTCTTTGTGATAAGCGAACTCTTTACCGTTATCAGCGGTAATGGTTAACACTGCATCTTCAAATGGTTTTAATAATGCAATCGTGGTCGCTGTGACAGTCTTTGCTGATTTATCATTAATACGTGTCGATACTGTAAAACGCGTTTTACGCTCAACAATAGTCACCAATGCGCCGCTGTGTCCTTTACCAATGACTAAATCTATTTCCCAATCACCAACTCGGCTACGTGTGTCAACGATACTAGGTCGTTCATCGATGCTAACGCGGTTCTTGATAAAACCTCGACCAGCTTGCTTATCTTTATTGCGCGCTTGGTAAGATTTGCCTTTTCGGCGTAGATGTTGGAATAATTGACCACCATTTCGCTTATCGGAGTAAATATATTGGTAAATAGTTTCATAGNNNCTTTCTTAAGCCATCCTGAAATTTGTTCAGGGCTCCATTTATCATCTAGTTTTATATTTATTAATGCAATCAGAGTAGATGTCATTTTTATTGCTTTACGGGCATCAATACGGCGTTTAATTGTTGCTTGTTGAGCTTGATTAATACGGTAACCTCGCTTGCCTGTATTGCGAGCAAACTCTCTACTAAGCGTCGATTGACTGACATTCAATTGTTTAGCTATTTTATTTTGACTCATGCCTATTTTCTTTAGTGCGTAAATCTGGCATCGTTGCGCATAGGTCAGTTGTTTATATGTTTTCATTGTTGCATCTCTTGCCGGAGAAAAAGCGATAAGCATATCTTCAGCTGATCGTCTTTTCTA